>JACPDV010000029.1:0-9694 GCA_016183835.1 Armatimonadota bacterium | reverse complement strand
TCGTACTCCATCGGCCAGAGCCGGAAGATGCGCTCCACCACCTGCCGGCAGTTGCGTGTGATGACCGCCACCTTCCGCCCCTGGCGCCGCAGCTCGGCCAGCGACTCGGCCACCCCGTCGATGGCTGTCGCCTTCTCCGCCGCCGCCAGCTCCACGCTCAGGATGTGCTCCGCCGCCGCCACGCGCAGCCGCGCCGCCGTGTCCGCGTCGGCCGCGCCGGCGGCCTCGGCCACCACCTCCAGGATCAGCTTCCGCTCGGCGCTGGGCACGTGCACGCCGTGGGCCGCCAGCAGCTCCATCACGCCGCGGCGCATGCGGGCGAAGTCGAGCGGCGAGTCGACCAGCGTGTGGTCGAAGTCGTAGAGGATGGCCGCCACCTTCATCGCTGCTCCATGCGGCGCTGCACCTCGGCGTGGAGCCGCTCCATGCGCTCGATCTCGGCCCGCAGGGCGCCCTCGGGCAGGTAGCGGATCTCGGAGACGGTGGCCAGGCTCAGCCACTTGCGCACGAACTCCACGCGGAACGGCTCGTGGAAGCCCAGCGACTCCGGGACATGCGCCTGGTGGAACTCGAAACCCGGGCACTCGGGGTCGAACCCGCGGGCCAGGATCCCGCGCTGGTTCGCCTTCCCCTCGGTGAGGAACTCGATCTCCACATCATCGCCCGCCGGCCACTCGATGGCAGCGCTCACGCCAACTCCTCCGCCACCCGCATGGCCGCGGCCAGCGGGTCGCTCGCGCGGGTGATCGGCCGGCCGATCACCAGGTAGTCCGCCCCGTCGGCCACCGCCTCGGCCGGTGTGGCAATGCGCTTCTGATCGTCGGCCGCCGCCCAGGTCGGCCGCACGCCGGGGGTTACGATCAGGAACCCCGAGCCGCAGGCCTCGCGCACCGCGGCGGCCTCACGCGGGGAAGCCACCACGCCGTGCAGGCCGGCGGCCTGCGCCAGTTTGGCCAGGTGGACCACGTAGTGGAGCGGCGAAAGGCTCACGCGCAGGTCGTCGGCCAGTGCCCGCTCGTCGAGGCTGGTGAGGAGCGTCACGCCGATCAGCAAGGGCGGCGCCTGCAGCTCGGCGTTGGCGGCCTCGGCCTGCTGCATCATCGCCGACCCGCCCGTGGCGTGCAGGTTGATCATCCACACCCCGGTGCGCGCAGCGACGGCCACGGCGCGAGCGACGGTGACGGGGATGTCGTGCAGCTTGGCGTCGTAGAACACGCGCGTGCCGGTCTCCACGAAGCGCCGCAGCGTCTGCGGCCCGCCGGCGTTGAACAGCTCGAGCCCCACCTTCACGGCGCCCACATGCCCGGACAGCCGCTCGGCCATGCCGAGCGCCTCAACCCCATTGTCGCAGTCGAGCGCCACGATGATGCGCTGTTGCGGCTCGATCGCCGTTGCCTCCATGGTCTCTGGCACCTCATCCGTGTGGCACGGGCAGTCTGCTACCCGTGTCCGCCGCCTCGACCCCAGGCACGGGCAGCGGACTGCCCGTGCCACACGCCGTCACGCCAGATGGTATCCCTCGTGGGCCGCTTCGCTGGCCGCCGGGTGCGCCAGCCCGACCAGCTCCGCCGGGCTGGCGAACCCGTGCCGCTCCAGATACTCCGCCAGCCCGTCGATGACCCGCAGCGCCGCCTGCGGATCGACGAAGTTCGCCGTCCCCACCGCCACCGCGCTCGCCCCGGCGAGGAGGAACTGCACTGCGTCGCTCGCCCCGGTGATCCCGCCCATGCCGATGATGGGCAGCTTCACCGCGCGGCGGATCTCCCACACGCAGCGCACCGCCACCGGCCGGATCGCCGGCCCGCTCAGCCCGCCCGTCACGTTGGCCAGCACCGGCCGCCGCCGCTCGGGGTCGATCACGATCCCCACCAGCGTGTTGATCGCGCTCAGCACGTCCGCGCCGCCGTCCGCCACGCTCCTCGCCAAGAGCCCGATGTCCGTCACGTTCGGTGAGAGCTTGACGATCACCGGCTTGCGCGTGTTGTCCCGCACCTTGCGGGTCACCGCCCGCGCCTGCTCGTGGTCGGCCGAGAAGGCCATCCCGCCGTGCTTGACGTTGGGGCAGGAGATGTTCACCTCGACCGCCGCCACGCCGTCAGCGGAGTCGAACAGGGCTGCGAGCTCGCCGTACTCGTCCGGGGTGGTGCCGTTGAGGTTGACGATCACCGGCACGTCGAACCGGCGAAGATAGGGCAGCTTGTCGTCGAGGAAGGCCTGCGCGCCCGGGTTTTGCAGCCCGATGGCATTGAGCATGCCGGCGGGTGTCTCGACGGTGCGCGGCGGCGCGTTGCCTTCGCGCTCGCGCAGCGTGATGCCCTTCACCACCACCGCGCCGAGGCGCTCGAGGTCCACCAGCCCCTCGTACTCGGGGCCGTAGCCGAAGGTGCCCGAGGCGACCATCACCGGGTTGCGAAGGTGAAGCGGCCCAAGGTCGCAGGTCAGGTCCATGCACCACATTCTACACGACGGGACGCTACCGCCACGCCGTGCATTCCACCACTCGGCCACTGGCGGCCGACTCGTTCGCCGCCAAGGTCACCTCGAGCGTTCGCACCGCGTCGGCATACGTGCTCCGGATGGTCGAGCCATCGCCCGATTGCAGCGCCCGAACGAAGCCCTCGTCGATGCTCATGGCCTCGAGCGTGCTGCCGAGCGCGCCGTCCGTCCCGTCCGGCGGCGGCAGGCGTTTGGCGCTCATGCCCTCCACCACCACCCGCTCGCCGTCGAGGAGGAAGTCCCAACTCCCGCCGCCGCCACCCTTGTAGGTGGCGCAGGAGCAGCTCATCACGCCGCACGCCCCGCCGGCCGTCTCGAAGCAGAACGCCTGCGACGCGGGGATGGACATCTTCGGCAGATGCGCCATGCTCGCGTACTCGTAGCGCGCCCAGACCGCCCTGATGTCGCCGGCCAGCCAGCGGATGGCGTCCACCTGGTGCGTGGCCTGCTCCACAAGCTGCCCGCCGGAGACATCCATGACCCGCCACCAGTGCTCCTCGCCACCCGCCACGCCGCCCCAGCGGTTGCAGGAGATCATCGAGATCCGCTTGCCGTCCAGATACTCCTTGGCGGCGCAGACGCCGGCCCAGTAGCGCATGGTGTAGCCCACCGAGGAGAGCACGCCGGCCCGCGTGACAGCCTCCTGCACCTCGAGTGCCTTATCCATGCTCAGCGCCACCGGCTTCTCGACGAACAAGGCGCAGCCCTTCTGCGCGCCGAGGATCTCCTGGTCGGTGTGGTACTTCGGCGGGATGCAGACGTACACGCCGTCCAGCTCTTCGCGGTCGTACATCACCCGGTGATCGGCGTAGCCGTGCCCGCCATGGGTCTCGACGGCCTTCGCCACGGCGGCCTCGTTGACATCGCAGAAGGCGGCGAAGGTCACGCCTGGGATGGCTTTAAGCTGGTTGAGATGGTGGTTGGCGATGCCGCCGACGCCGATGAAGCCGAGTCGAACCGTTTCCGGCATGGTGGGTGCTCCGTCCTGACTGTGACAGCCGGCCTTCGACTTGGGCGGAACGGGTCCTTGCCGGCAGACCCAAAAAGCCGCCCGGCCGACGGGCATCGGCCGGGCGAACAGGTCGGCAGATCCAAGGGGAGCGTTACTTGCGGCCACCGAGGAGCCGGAGGATGAGCAGGAACAGGTTGATGAAGTCCAGGTAGAGCTCCAGCGCCCCGATCACGTACTCGCTCTCCGGCAGTCGGCGGAGCAGCCGCGAGGTGTCGTAGATCACGAACAGGCTGAAGATCACCACGCCGACCCACGCACGGAACATCCACGCCCAGGCGGAATGGAAGATGAACGCGTTCAGCAAGCCGGCGATGATCAATCCCCACAGCGCCACGAACAGCCCGGCGCCGAGGAAGTTGAAGTCGCGCTTGCTGACGAACGCGAACACCGTCAGCCCGAGGAACACCGCCGCGGTCAAGGCCCCCGCGAGCGGCACCGCGCCCGGCGAGAAGATGCTGTAGGCGAACAACTGCGGCGCGATCATCCAGCCGGTCACCGCCGTGAAGAGGAACAGCATCAACAGGTTGAGCCCGGGCTTGCGGCGCGTGGCGCTGGCGATGAAGAACGTCACGAAGAACGCGATCACCACCAACCCGTAGTGCCTCAGCACGCCCATGACCCACAACGGCACCACGACCTGCTGGCCGTTGCCGAGGGTCTCGACGCGGCTCGGCCCGGTCCACAGGAACCCGGCCGCGCAAACCGAAACCAAGACCCCGGCCAGGAACAGCGCATAGACTTTCTGCACGAACGCCAGGCGATTGCCCTGCGCCGCCACCATCCAGCCCGCCTCGCCATTGCCACCACCCCGGTACATGCTCATCTCCGTGGCCTCCCGCGGCTTGCGCCGCAGCATTGCCCCATTATAGCGCACACAGTGGAGAAAGAGTCTCCCACACCAGGTCCGTGGAGTCAAACACGGGACCCTCGGTGCAGACTCGCTGGTACCGCCGCCAGCCCGGCGTCGTCGTCTCCACCACGCACGACAGGCAAGCGCCCATCGCGCACGCCATACGCGCCTCGAGACACACCTGACAAGGTATACCATGTTCGGCGGCCAACTGTGCCGCCGCTCGCAGCATCGGCGTTGGGCCGCAGGCCAGCACTTGACCGACCGGAAGCTCCTCGAGCGACTCGGCCAACGCCGCGACATTGGTGCCGCGGAAGCCGGCCGAGCCATCCTCGGTGCTGACCTGCGTGTGGACGCCCAACGCCTCGAAAGCCTCAACACCCAGCAACCGCGCCCGGTTCCGCGCGCCCACGAACGCCGTCATCGCCACACCGCTCCCGACCGACCGCGCCGCCAGGAAGTGCAGCGGCGGCACCCCCACCCCGCCGCCCACCAGCGCCACCCGCTTCACGCCCGGCTCCAGGCTGAAGCCACGTCCGCCGCACGGGCCGAGCACGTCGATGGTGTCGCCTGCCTGCCGTTCGGCAAGCCGGTGCCGGTGACACCGACGACGAGGGTGATCAGGTCGCCGTTCACGTCGTGGAAGGAGATGGGCCGCCGCAGACATGTCTCCGGCGCGTCGACGCGCAGGTTGACGAACAGCCCGGGCGCGGCGCCTGCGGCGATCTCGGGGGACGCGAAGGTGAGCTCGAAGTACTCGGCCGACAGGTCTTGGCGGGCGACGATGGGTACCAGGCCTTGCCAGGCGGACATGTGGGCTCCGGACGGCATTGTTACCATGAGACAAGCCACTGGTCAAGCTGGTGCCTGACGCGGGAGTGGTGGCGGCGCCGGGCGTCCCCTCTGCTCCTCCCCCTGCGGAGCGGGGGGAGGCGGGAGGGGGGTCCTCCGGCTACCGCGAACTGGCCGGAACCCTCCCCCACCCCGGCCCTCGCCCGCTTGGTGGGGGAGGAAAACAAAGCGCGTCCTACGCGCGTCACAGCGCCTGCGCTGTCACGCAGTCGTACCACGGGCCGTACGCCACGCCGTCCAGCACGAACACATCGTCGGGGTACTGCTCGGCCGTGTCGCTCCGGCGGTTGCAGCAGTACACATGGCGTCCGTCGGCGGGTACATACATCTCGGTGAGCACGTCCTTGGCGGTGGAGCGCGGCTGATCTTCCACGCCGACGAGACGGAGGCAGTCGAAGCTGCGCCCGCCGATGGTCACGCGGAACGTGGCGCAGCCGGTCGTGTAGTACGGCTTGGTGCCTTCGGGAACCGCTTGCCGGTAGGACCCGTCGGGCTGTCGCACCAGCCAGCCGTCGTCGGCGACGCGGCGCGGCCATTCGCCCCAGGTGGCATCGAAGCCCGGGTCCAGAAAAGTGCGCAGCCGTCGCACGCCGCCGCCTTCGCGGGTCCACAGCGACGCCAGCCACTGTCGGCTGGTGGGAGTCAGCCGGCCCCACATGGTGCCCGGCTGCACCCCCCAGCCCTGCTTTGGCTCGTAGTCGTCCACGTCGATCTCGACGCCTTCCACGCCGTGCACAGAGCACTCGCCCACCACTTCCTGCCGGCAGACGCCGGTCAGATTCCAGTTGGGGTGATCGTAGAAGGCCCACATGTTCAGGTCGCCAAGGACCGGCACGACCGACCAGAGCTCGCACCAGTCCACCTCGCGCGGGCCGTCGCTGATCGGCTCGATGCAGACCGCCGGGCGAACGGGCGGGAACGGGTGCTCGTGGCTACCCGCGGGATAGCGGCTCATCGTCCTCCTCCTTCAGGGTCACTCCCAGGATCCGCCGCAGGCCCGTGCGGGCGTCGAACAGCCGGCGCTTCACGGTGCCTGCCGGTCGCCCGGTGCGCTCCGCGATCTCGGCGATGCTCAGCCCCTCGAGGTAGAACAGCCGAGCCGCCTCGCGGCCCGCCTCCCCCAGTTCGGCGAGGGCGTCGACCGCGTCCCGAGCGCGGCTGCCGCCGCTGGAGCGAGGCCCGAAGGCGCTCGGCGCGGTGTCGGCCTGCTGGTCGTCCAGCGCTTCGGTCGACCAGCCGGTGCGCCGGAGCCACTCGCGGGCCCGGTTGCGCACGACCATCAGCAGCCACGCCCTGACTGCCCCGACCCGCTCCAGCCGGCCGATCCCAAGCCACGCCTGGGCCAGCGCCTCCTGCCACACATCGTCGCGCTCATCCGCCGGCACGAGTCGCCGGAGGAGCGCCAGGAGCGGCTGCTCATGCCGCTTCACGAGCGCGACGAACGCCTCGCCGTCGCCGCCCGCAGCCCGTTTCACCAGCTCCTCATCCGTCCGGCTGTCCATGGAGCCATCCCAGTCTGGTTAGAAGGGCGCTGCCGGAGACGGAGAAGTTCGGGTGGTCGATGTAGCGGCACGCCTGTGGCGTGCCGATCCGGCGTGAGAGGGTGTCTCGTAACCCAGATCCGGCACCTCGCCCGCCGGGCGAGTCCGTCCATCTACGGCCGGGTGAGGGTCGGTGTGCCGTAAGGCGCCCTCACCCCATCCCTCTCCCGGTGGGAGCGGGGGTCTGAGTTGGCGGAGCAGCGCGCCCGAACCGGACGGACACGCCAAAGGCGTGCCCCTACATCGAAGCACCAAGCGGTGGGGGCCCCTACCCCACTTCAGTGCTCCGTCATCACCTCTTGCTCCATCTCGCTCCGCGTCTGGACACGGTCCACCAGCCCGTCGCGGATCCAGAAGATGCGGTCGGAGACGTCCACCATCTTCAGGTCGTGCGTGGCGCTGATGACCGTCACACCGTTCTCCTGGTTCAGGCGGCGGAGGAGGTCGATGATCTCCTTGCCGGTCTTGAGGTCGAGGTTGCCGGTCGGCTCGTCGGCGAGGATGATGCTGGGCGAGTTGGCCAGCGCCCGGGCGATGGCGACGCGCTGCTGCTGACCGCCCGAGAGCTCGCCCGGCTTGTTGTGCAGCCGGTGCCCGAGCCCGACAGTATCGAGCAGTTCGCGGCCGCGCTTCATCATGTCGTCGTAGGCCATGCCCGCGAACACCATGGGGAGGGTGATGTTCTCCAGCGCGGTCATGACGGGGATCAGGTTGAAGGTCTGGAAGATGTAGCCGATCTTGCGGCAGCGGAGCCAGGCCAGCTCGTAGGCGTCGAGCTGCGCCATGTCGACCTCGTCGATGAACACCGTGCCATGCGTCGGTTTGTCGAGCCCGCCGACCATGTTGAAGAGGGTCGACTTGCCCGAACCCGAGGGCCCCATGATCGAGATGTACTCGCCGCGGAAGATGTCCACCGTGACGCCCTTGAGGGCCTCCACGGTCTCGTCGCCCATCTGGTAGTGCTTGCTGAGGTCCTTGGTGCGGACGATGTATTCATCGCTCCGAGGCATCGGTCACCTTCCCTTCGTCAGACATCCGTCCGGAGAGCTGCCGCCGCGGGCATCTTGGCCGCCTGGTTGGCGGGCAGGATGGCCGCTAAGACGCTGAGGACCGTGCCCAGGACCACGGAATAGAGCATGATCCGGAGCATGTCGCCGCTCACGTCGCCGAAGCTGAAGACCAGCTTCATGGCCTTGATCACGTACGTGAGCCCCATGCCCAGCACGGCGCCGAATAGCCCCGCCAGCAGACCCAACAGGCCCGACTCGATTACGAAGAGCTTGACGATGAAGCTGTCCAAAGCCCCCAGGCACTTCATCGTGCCGATCTCGCGGAACCGCTCGGCCACCGCCATCAGCATGGAGTTGGAGATGCCCACCACGGACACCATCAGCGCCATGACGATCAGCCACGTCTGCCGAGCCGTCTCCTGCTCCACGCCTTCCGCGCCCGCGACCGCCCGCATGATCGCCGCGGTGAGCGACACGGAGGCGTAGAAGGCGATCCCCAGGAAGATGCCCGAGCCCGTGATCGCCACGCGCCCGATGCGGATCCAGATGCTCCGCAGACACATCTTGAACGCGGTGTTGAAGGGCAGGCTGATCTGGTCGCGGATGGCCCGCCGCTGCGCCGGATCGGCCTTGCCGCCGATGATGGTGGCGGTCTCTTGAGTGACCGCGACCCCCATGATGAACTCGAGGTCCACCGCCGAGGAGTCGAGCACTTTGGCGATATTCACGCCCTCGGGCTCGCGCTGATCGCTGAGCAGGTCGATCACCTGCCGCTGCGCGCCCAGCTCGCGGGCCATGCCCTGCACCACCTCGTCGTGGTCCAGGGTGGCGCCGGAGTCCGTGGACACCAGCCGCGCGCGGATCTCTTCCTCGCTCAGCGCCTCGACGCGGCCGTGGCGGACCGGCGTGCCGCTCGCGTTGGCCGCTTCGCCCTCGGCCGGCTGCCCGGCGTCCTCCGGCTCGTCGATCCCGCTCCCGGTACTGTCGCTGTCGTCTGCCATCCACCGCCTCCGTCGCGGTCAGCCGCTCGGCCGGTCGCGCCCCAGGGCCTCGCCCAGCTCCCGGGCGCGAGCGTCGTCCACCGCCAGCGCGAACCCGATGAAGCGCCGCTTCGCCAGCGTCTGCAGGAACTGCGTCAGCGACACCTCGGCCTCGCGCGCGTTGAGCTGGTGCGCTTTCGCCAGCCGCGCGGTCAGCTCCTTCACACTGCTCTCGCCGTCACACCAGAGCCACACGTCGGAGCCGACTTCGTCGAGCTCCACCCGGCGCTCGGTGGGCACCTGGATCACATAGCGCAGCAAGCGCATCCAGGGCTTGACCTCGAGCGGCACGGTTAGGAGCACGAGGCCCGAATCCTGCTGCTCCCACACGATCGCCGGATTCCGCAACGGGCGGGCGCTGAACGCCTCTTCCCGCGTGATCCGCGCGTCGCGCCGCCGGCGGCCGACGATCTTCTGAAGATCGGGTAAGCGCATCGACTCTACACCACCCGGGGAGCCGCCGTCAAGGCGCCCCGGAGCCTTTCCCGAGGCGCACCACCAGGTCTCTGACCTGCGCCTCCAGCCGCACGACTTCGGTCATCCGCGCCTCGCGCGCCTCCCGATTGGGCACCTGCACCTCGAACCGCCCGCGGTCCGCGAGCAGCCGCTTCTGCAGGTCGTTGCTCACCACCAGCGGGTAGTCGCCGCGCGTGCCCCACTCCTTCGCGCCCTTCGCCCGCGCCGCGAAATACCAGGTTAGGCCCGCCAGCAGATCCTCCTGCCCGCCCGCCAGATCCGGCTCCACCGGCGCCGCGGCGTATCCCAGCCAGAACTCCAGCGCCGCCTCCGGTGCGGCGCCCGACGACCCGGCCAGCACCAGGTCGTCGTTTTGCAGCAGCTCGGCCAGCGTCTCGGCCGGCGGGATCACCCCGCTCAGGTGCCGGTACTTCAGG
>JACPDV010000651.1 GCA_016183835.1 Armatimonadota bacterium | reverse complement strand
TGAGGTGCAGCGCAGCACTGCTGGCCCTCACCCCAGCCCTCTCCCGGCGGGAGAGGGGGCCGGATCGGGTTCCGCCGGTTCTCATCGCCCCTCCTCCATTCCCGCCGACGGGTTCATCCCGTCGGGGTCCAGCAGCGTCAGGGCGGGCTTGCCCTCGGCGATCCGCGCGCGGTATACGCTCCCGCAGGCGCGGGCATGCAGCGTGACCCGGCCGAGCTCGGGCACATCCACCGGCAGGTCGCGGTCGGGCCCGCCGGCGGCCCAGGCGGTGAGCAGCCAGAGCGGCTTGTCGCGCTGCCTACGGACCAGCACGCGAGCGTCGGGGTCGCCCGTGGGGAGCTCCATCGCCGGCAGCCCCTTGGACCAGCGGTGCTTGTTCGGCCCGGGGAGCAGATCGCCGTGGCGCAGGTCGTCCTCCAGCCAACTGAACAGCGCGTGCGCGTGGCCGAGCATCAGCATCTGCTCGATACAATGCGGGTCGGTCTCCACCGGGAAGGCGAAGTACCCGGCGCAGCCGCCGACCATGCCCGCGGTGTAGAAGCACTTGAGGAAGCCGAGGTAGTGCTCCGGGTCGCTGAACTGGCGGTCGCCGAGGTCCTTGCGCGTCCAGCCGCCGTTGACCCAGTTGTAGCTCAGCGGCTCGCCGAGGGCGACCTGGTTGGTGACCATGTTGAGGACGAGGGTGAGGCAGTCGATGTCGCCGGTCCAGCCGCTGTTGAAGTGGTTGTAGTAGCACTCGCCGCTGGGGATGTCGGAGACCTTGCGGAAGGGGTGATAGTCCCAGCCCCACTCGATCCAGCCGGGCCAGCGGTCCTGGTGGGGGTTCACCGAGGTGGTGTAGTAGACGTAGAGCAGCCGGTCGGGCACGGCCGCCCTGAAGGCTTCGGAGATCGGCAGCTCCTGCCGGGCCTTGCTGTCCGAGAGGTAGTCGAACCAGCCCCGGTCGCCCTTGGCCTTGAGGATCCCGGGGTCCTGCTCCCAGTACTTGCCGCCGAAGCCGTGCACCGTGAGCGCATACTCACCGCCGTTGAGGATCAGGGCGATGGGGCAGCGCTCACGGAGCTTCTTGAGCGGTTCGGCCCAGCGGCGGCCGGCCTCGGCGAAGACCTCGGTGGGCGCCTCGGTGCTCCACACCTGCTTGCCTTCCGGCAGCTTGCCCTCCGTGTCGTGGGTCCAGACGGCGTCGGGCGGCTCGCCGAAGTCGCCGTGGACGGTGAGCACACAGAGCGGGTAGCGCTTCGGGTCGGAAGCGGTGAGGGCGCAGAGCTTGCTTTCGACACTGTTGGGGTCGTCGAGCCGCTTGGCCAGATCCGGCGTGGCGTAGCCGCCGAACTCGAGCGCGTAGCCCCAGTGCTCGCACAGCGCGATGCGCACGTCATACGACATGGTCCAGCCCCAGCGGGACAGCGGCGGGAGGGTGTGGCCGGGACGGAAGCGGGGGAAGGGGCCGGCCTTGAGCGTGTCGAGCGGGGCTTGCGCCCGGGCGATGCCGGCGACTAGGGCGGCGGCGAGGAGAGCGGAGGCCAACCAGGGGCGGGAGGACATGGCATGGTTCCCTGCAGCGGCGTTTCCGCGGCCGGGAGCGGCTCCCTCTCTCAAACATCTGTTTGCAGTTGTGCTACAATGGCGGCGCCGCCCGTGGTGGGAGCCGCCGCCATGATCATCTCCGCCAGCCGCAAGACCGACTTGCCCGCCTTCTACGGCGAGTGGTTCCGCAACCGCTTCCGCGCCGGCTACTGCCGCGTGGTCAACGCCTACAACCGCGCACAGCAGCGCAGCGTCTCACTGCTGCCCGCCGACGTGGACGGGTTCGTCTTCTGGACCAAGAACCTCGGCCCGTTCTTCCCCGCGCTCGACGACGTCGCCACGGTGGACGTCCCGTTCGTGGTGCACTACACCATCAACCCGTACCCCGGGGAGATCGAGTCGGCCGTCGCCCCGCCGTCGCGCTCCGTGGAGCATTGCCGGCGCCTCGCCCGCGAACACGGGCCGCGCAGGCTGGTGTGGCGCTACGACCCCATCCTGAGTTCGGACCTGACTCCACCCGAGTGGCACGTGCGGCAGTTCGCCCGCTTGGCCGCGCAGCTCGAGGGGTGCACCGACGAGGTGGCCACCAAGTTCCTGAACCCGTACGACAAGACCCGGCGCAACCTGGACCGCTCGGCCGCCCGGCACGGCTATCGCTGGTGGGACCCGCCCGTGGCGGAGAAGACCGAGATCGTGCGGCAACTGGCCGGGATCGCCGCTGAGCACGGCATGACGTTGAGGGTCTGCTGCCAGCCGGAGCTGGAGGGCGATGGCGTGGCGCCGGCGGTGTGCATCGACGCAGCGAGACTGGCGGCGCTCGGCGGCCGGCTGTTCCGGGCGGAGGCGAGGGCTATCCGGACGGGCTGCCGCTGCGCGGCGTCAGTGGACATCGGAGAGTACGACACGTGCCCGCACGGCTGCGTCTACTGCTACGCGGTGCAGCGGCCCGAGGCGGCGGCGGAGCGGTACGGGCGGCACGACCCGGCGGGCGAGTACCTGTTTCCGCCCGACGTGCCGGCGGCCGAGCCGGCGCAGATGGCGCTCTTCTGAAGGGACGGAGCCTGGCTGGTGGCGCCGCGAGGCGGCACGCGACTACGGCGTAGGTTGAAGGAGACTCGCCTCCGGCCACGAAATGCTGCGGCGACACGCGAGGCCGTCGTGGCGCGAAGCCGCGGCATCGCGCTGATCGGACCGGAGAGGGAGCAGGGCATGACGTTCGACGAGGTCGTGGGTGGAATCAGCACGGTCACCGATCTGCGGCGGATCGCATCCGCGCATGTTGTCGATTTCCGCAACCTCGACGAGGAGCGGCTCCGTGAGGCATTGCGGGCGGTGAAGCCGCAGTATCTCCATGATAGGACTGTGCAGGACGCCGTGACGGGCGGCATCTGGCTAAGTCCCGATCACGAGTGCAGGGTGGTCGCGCCCTTGCTGCTGTGCGAGGTGCTCCTTCAGAGCGCAGACTACGACGTCCTTGCCCGGGAGGCGGAAGAGCAAACCATCGCTCTTGAGCAGCAAGTGCTCAACGAGTCCAACGAGCTCGATCTGGCACAGATCGCTGGAGCGCGGCAGGGAGATCGACACCAGTTCTACCAGCTATACCAGTTCGTGCTCGCGGTGGTCTGGGAGACCGAGGGAACCGCATCGGTGGAGGAAGTCAGCCTGCTCCGGCGGCTACGCGAGCGGTTGGGCATCTGCGAATACGACAGTCAGCTATTGGACGCCCAGCTTGGTGTCTACCCCAAGAAGGGCAACGAGACACACACGCGAGACGAGATATCGCGAGTCCGGCGGAGCCTCCAGGCGCGCGGGCTACTCTTCGTCTACCGGGACAAGTCAGGCGACGACCACGACGTCGTGCCCGAGGAGCTAGCAGGGATCCTGAGGCAGACCTTCGGTATGGACCTTCGGCGTTTCGGGTACCAGCAGATGCTTGCCGACAAGAGGGTGCGAGGCCGGCAGTACTTGGAGGCTGCCCTGCAGAGGCGGTCACTGCCGTGGCTTCGCGAGGACACCGTGGAGAAGCTCCAGCAGCGCATCATGCGCTACCTTCCGGCCGCCGAAGTGCTGGGCGGCCTGTCGCCTCGCGACGGACTGTCAAGCGAGGAGCTACAGCAGTGGTTGGGGGACCTCGGCCTGCCGACGAGCGGGTCGAAGGTCGACCGGACTCAGCGGCTTCTGGCCCACTACGACGGCCTACGGCCTGTGCGCGATGTCGCTACTGACCCCCGTGTTCGCCTGTTTGAGCTGTATGAAGCACTCGCCGGCCGTGACCGCGAGACGCTACGAGCCCAGCATCTCATCGAAAAGGACCTGGACATCGAGCGGAAGTTCGAGGAAGCCACCGTCTATCTGTTCGAGACTCTGCTGAACCACTCGCCCTTGAACCAGGTCGGCTCGAATCACCCGGACGGGCTGCTCAGTTTCCGTGGAATGTACGTGATGTGGGACAACAAGTCCAAAGACGCCCCAGGAATGGTGAACCTCAAGGACCACCTTCCGCAGTTCAACACCTACATGGACGCTGCCGACAAGGCTGTGCCTATGTTCCTCGTGGTCGGCCCTGGTTTCACTGTGGATTCTGAAGGTGAGGCGATCCGCTACACAGCGACGCACTTTGGCCGCAATATCGTTCTGATTACGGCCGCTGAGTTGAAGGCCCTTGCCTGCGAGTGGTCCTCACCGAACAACCCCGGTCGTGAGGAGCCCTTCCCGCTGGGGCTCCTGGCTCGAAGCGGGCGCTTCAGCCGTGCGGCGATCGGCACGTTGCGCGCCTGACCTCCCTCTCACCGCGGACGTGCGGCCCGATGGTCGGCAACAGCCGACGTTGGCCTGCGCTCGGCCGTCAGTTCGGACAACGGGGTCACCAGGGCGGACCCAAAGTCGCCTCCTCCCCCGTCTTGTTGGTACGCCCTCCTTGCCAAGGAGGGGGCAGCGAGTGGGCCAACCCGAACCACCTGGGACGAGACCTCACCCCAGCCCTCTCCTTGGCAAGGAGAGGGAGCCGGATCGCGCTGCCGACTTTGGCGTTTCTGCCCTCTGGCCGTCTTGCCCCCGGCGCCGCCGTCCGCTATAACTCGCGCAACGCCGAGACGTCCATGCGTTCCATCGACCTGAACGGCACCTGGCAACTCACTTTCGGCCCGCAGGGGGACACGTCGGCCACCATCCCGCCGCCCGAGTGGCTGACCATCCCCGCGCAAGTGCCGGGCAACGTGGAGCTCGACCTCCTCGCTGCCGGCCTGCTCCCTGCGCCGCTCGAGCAGGCCCACCGAATCTACGAGACCCAGAAGTACGAGACCTTCCAGTGGTGGTACCACCGCGTCTTCAAGGGCGACAGCGCCCTCTTCCCGCGGACCGAGACGGGGCTCCGGCCCGTGCTCGTTTTCGACGGGCTCGACTGCTGCGCCACTGTGATCCTCAACGGCGTGGCCATCGGCACCGCCGACAACATGCTCATCCCGCACCGGTTCGACCTGGCCGAGCACCTCTGCCTTGGCGAGAACGAGCTGCTCGTGCGGATCGACTCCCCCATCCTCGCTGCCCGCCACGCCACGCCCGAGCCGGTGACCATGGGCATGCCCGTCAACTGGGAGTCCATCCCCATCCGCAAGGCGCCCCACATGTACGGCTGGGACATCATGCCCCGCATCGTCTCCGCCGGCATCTGGCGCGACGTGCGGATCGAGCTGCTCCCGCCCACTCGCTTCCGCAACGTCTACTGGACCACCCTCGACACCGACCCGGCGGGCGGGCGGGCCGAGGTGCTCGTCGACTGGGACTTCGCCACCGAGCAGCGCGATCTGGACGGATGGAAGGTAGTGGTGAAGCTCACCCGCCGGGGCCGGCAGGTCGCGGTCCAGCAGCAACTGGTCTTCGCCAGCCACGGCCGCGCGCGCTTCAGCGTCGCCGGCGCCGCGCTGTGGTGGCCGCGCGGCATGGGCGAGGCCGCGCTCCACGAGGCGACCGCCACCCTCGTCGACGCCTCCGGCGCCGTGCGCGACGAGCACCGCTCGCGGATCGGCCTCCGCACCGTGCGGCTCGAGCGCACCGACGTGACCGACGAGCAGGGCGGTGAGTTCGTCTTCCGCGTCAACGGCGAGAAGCTGTTCGCCAAGGGCACCAACTGGGTGCCGCTCGACGCGCTCCACAGCCGTGACCGGCAGCACCTCGACGCCGCCACGGCGATGCTGGCCGACCTCAACTGCAACATGGTCCGCTGCTGGGGCGGCAACGTCTACGAGGACCACCCCTTCTTCGACCGCTGCGACGAGCTGGGGATCCTGGTCTGGCAGGATTTCGCCCTGGCCTGCGCGGTCTACCCGCAGGACCAGGCGTTCTGCGACGCGATCCGCCGGGAGGCCGAAGCGGTGGTCGCCCGGTTCCGCAACCACCCCAGCCTAGCGCTCTGGGCGGGGAACAACGAGATCGACGAGTGCTACCGCTGGACCGGGTTCGACCTCGATCCGAACACCGACCGCCTCAGCCGCGAGGTGCTCCCCGAGGTGGTGCGGCGGCTCGACCCGGCCCGGCCCTACCTC
>JACPDV010000650.1 GCA_016183835.1 Armatimonadota bacterium | reverse complement strand
CCGGCTCTACCTGGTGCTGTTCGGGCTGGGCCGATACGTTCTTGAATTTGCGCGGGAGCGCGAGGGCCGTCTGCTGGGCTTGTCGGCGGGGCAGTGGGTGGGCCTGGAGATCGCGGTGTTGGGCGGGCTGCTGCTGGCCGCGGGGTGGCGACGAAGCCGGGAGGGCGCGGATGACGCAGATCCTGAAGCATGAGACGTGCGGGCAGTGTGGCGCGCTGGTCCACGACCACGCGGCCTACTGCCCCGGCTGCGGGCAGCGTCGCGAGGCACCCGCCGGCGGGCAAACGGTCGGGCGGATCCTGGCCGCTGCGCTGCTGGTCCTGCTGGCGATCCCTCTGGGGCTGCTGGGCGGCGGATGTGTGCTGATCGGTGTGGCCAGCGCAGGCCAGGGCGACCCGAGCGGCTTCGCAGCGCCCAGCCTGGTGATCGGCGGGCCGGTCCTGTTGGTGGCGATCGGTCTGACGGTGTGCGCCGCGCGGCTGCTCCACGGCAAGCCGAAGCCGACTGCGCCAGAGAAGCCGCTGCGGGACGTGACGCTGTAGGGCGGGGAGACGGACCATGCGAACGTCGAGTTGCCGGTACTGCGGCGTGATCCTGGAGCCGCGTGCCACTTACTGCAGCGACTGCGGGGCGCGGGTGCGGGGCGACGGGAACCCGCCCACCGCTGGCCGGTTGGTGCGGGCCGCGCTGCTGACGCTGTTGGCGGTCCCTTCAGTCATCCTCGCCGTCCTGTGCGTGCTGTGTGCCGGCTCCAGCATCCTGTCTGGCTACAGCCCACCGGTGCTGTACGCCGCGATCGCCGGTTGGTTGTGCGGCGCCGCCTTGGCAACCGCGCTGGTGGCCGGCCTGGTCCTGCTGGCGGCCGAGGAGCTGTCGGGTCGTCGAGCGCAACCGCGCGGGCGCACTGAACGGCGGCGTTGGTGGCGGCCCGGCGGAGGACGAAGATGAGCGAGGAGACGCGCTCGGCGACTTGCAAGGCCTGCGGCGCCGCAATGCGCGAGGGCGCCCGGTACTGCTGGAACTGCGGCGCCGGCCGGGCGACGGCGTTTCCCCGGTCCGAACGCCGCCGGAGCAACCTCGTCCCGATCTTCACGGTGCTGGCGTCCGTGATCCTGGGGGCGGCCGCGATCGCGATGGCGCTGTGGGGCTGGTGCGGGGGCGAGCCGTCGGGGCCGGCCTGGATCTGGGGCGGCGCGTGGCTCGGCCTGTTGGCGCTGGGCCTGTGTGTCTGGGCGTGCAGCCGGCTGGACTAGGCTGCCGGATGGGAGGTGTGCGATGTGGCTGCAAGTGGTTCTGTTGCTCGACTCGGCGGCGTTGGTCGCATTGGGTGCATTGCTGATCTTCGCGCCGGCGCAGGTCTCCGCGCTCTACGGCTTCGGTGAGCTGCCGCTGGCCGTACACCACCTGGTGGGGCTGTGGGGCTGCGCGCTGGTGACCCTGGGGGTGGGCTACTTCATCGCCGCCACCAACCCGCGGCGGCACGTGGTGATGATCCAGATCGGCATCGGCCGCGGCGTGCTCGAGCTGCTGCTCGGGATCTGGCACGTGGCGAGCGGTGTGGTAACGTTATCACAGGCCGCCACGGGGATGATCGCCGGCGCGGCGGTGGCCGTGGCCGACACGGTGCTCTACCCGCGCCCGCCGGTGCTGACCGCCGAGGACGAGGCGGAGGCGGTCGCGGGCGAAGATTCCGGTGCAACGGCCGAGTCTGAGAGTGGGTAGACTGGGAGCGAGGCAGGACGATGGGCGATGACATCCACTGGGTAGCCTGCCGTCACTGCGGTGAGCAGCGCCCGTCGGGCGGGCACTTTTGCACCGCGTGCGGCGCGCGGGTGCGGCCGGGCGGCCCGTTCGGCCCGCCGGCGGGGAAGTGGCTGGTGGCGGGGCTGCTGGCCCTGGTCCTGCTGCCCGGCGCGATGCTCGGCGCGGGGTGTCTGGTGACAGGCATCGCCGGGTTCCCCGTCGAGCCCGGCAACGGGATCCTGGCAGTGATCGGCGGGCTCTTTCTCGCCATTGTGGTGTACTCCCTGGTGCGGCTCGGCCGGTGGGTGGGCAGTCGGCCGGAGCGCAGAAGCGGAGGCAGAGATGCCTGGTAAGCCCGCCTCGCGCACCTGCCCCATCTGCGATGCCGCGCTGGAGCCCGAGATGCGCTTCTGCTGGCACTGCGGGGCCGGCGCCCGGCGCGAGTTCCCCACGGCGCCGCGATCTGCGGCACCGAAGCCATGGCTACTCATCCTCAGTGGCGTGGTGGCGCTCCTGGCCGGAGTCGGTGTGGTCGTCAACGGCGGCAACCGTGGCACACCTGGCGCGAGCGTGGAGCTGGTGTGCGGTCTGGCGGTCGGCTTCGTGGGGGCGCTGATCTGCGTCATTGCCGGGCGGATGATGGCCGAGCGGCGGTAGGCAGCGAGCCCGCGACGTGGTCCGGCCCCCTCTCCCACCGGGAGAGGGCTGGGGTGAGGGTCTTCTGACCCCGCCTGCACGCCCTCCCGCGGCCCTCACCCCCACCCTCTCCCGGCGGGAGAGGGGGCCGGAAGGAACCGGCAGGCGCT
>JACPDV010000641.1 GCA_016183835.1 Armatimonadota bacterium | reverse complement strand
GTGACCGTCAGCGCCGCGGCCCCGCCACCGGCCGAGCACCCGACCTCACAGCATCGCGACGAGCAGCGCCGCGACCAGCCCGAGGCCGCCGCGCCCGTCCGGGCCGAGCGTGCCGGCGCGACGCAGCCGGTCTTCAGCCTGGATCAGCCCGTCGCCGCCCGAGCCGCCGCCGCGTCGGCGCCGCCCGCCGCACAGCACGTGGCGGCCGATCCCACGGAGCTGCGCCAGGTGGTGGTGCAGCACGCGCGGCTGGTGCAGTCGCCCGGCCACGACGAGTTCACGGTCGCGGTCAAGCACCCTGAGGCCGGCGACGTCAGCATCCGCATCGTCCGCGACGCCGATGGCGTGCAAGTCTCGCTGCAGACCGGCCACGCGGGCCTGCGCCGCGAGCTGCAGGAGCAGTTGCCGCAGCTTCGCGAGGCGCTGGGGCAGCACGGCCTCAGTCTGGACAGTTTCGAGCTTGGCTCCCAGGCCCAGTCGGGCCATGACGGGAGCCGAGGGCAGAGCCACGCAGCAGGCCGTTCCGGCGGCGCCCTGGCGCCCGAGGCGGAGAGCCCCGAGGCGCCCGTGGTCGAAGAGCGCCCGAGCCGGAATGAGCGTGGCCTGACCGTCTGGGCCTGACAGGAGGATGGCAGATGATGACCACATCGGTGAGCTCGTCGCTGCTCTACGGCTCGGCCGCGATGAAAGATCGGAAGCCGAGCGCGGAGTTGGACAGCCAGGCCTTCATGCAACTCCTGGTGGCGCAACTGCAGAATCAGGATCCCCTGAACTCCATGGACCAGAACCAGTTCATGCAGCAGTTGGCGACCATGAACAGCATGCAGCAGCAGTTGGAGCTGAACAGCCAGCTCAAGAGCCTGGTGCAGAGCGACCAGCTCTCGCGGGCCCTCGGCCTGATCGGCCGTACCGTGTCCGGCACGGACGGTGATCGGACGCTGCAGGGACAGGTGACCGGCGTGACGGTGTCCGGCGGCGCGGTCCAGCTCAAGCTGGGCGACCAGGTGCTGCCGTTCGCCGGCCTGACCACGGTGACGTAGCCCGGAGAGGCGTGATGCGTCTCGATCCGCTTCGCGAAGCCAAGCCGGCCGCACCGGGGCCACGCCCCGGCGCGGCGCGACCTGCCGACGGCGCAGCCTTCGGAGACGCGCCGCGGCAGGCCGTGGCGCGGCAATCCGGGACGACCGCCGCCCCGGCGGTGGAGTTCTCGAAGCACGCCCAGGAGCGCCTGGAGCAGCGCGGCATCCGGCTCACGGACGACCTGCTGGGCCGGTTGAACGGCGCCGTGGACAGGGCCGAGGGCAAAGGGTCGCAGACGACCCTGGTGCTGATCGACGACACCGCCTTCGTGGTGGGTGTCCCCAATCGGAGGGTGGTCACCGTCGCGGACCAGTCCATGCTCCGCGAGCGGGTGTTCACCAACATCGACAGCATGGTGATCGCCTAGGCGGCCACCACAGCGACAACCCGTGGGGCCGGTCCTCTCGGAGGAGGCCCCGGAAGCGGCCAATCGACAGCGGCCGCAGGGGCGCCCTTGCGCCCCGGACATCTGAGGAGAGGCAACATGAGTCGGCTTTTCTCGACGGCGATCACGAGCATGCAGACCCACTCCCAAGGCATCGATCTGCACGCCAACAACATCGCCAACGTCAACACCACAGGCTACAAGGCGCTCGAAGCGACGTTCAAGACGCTCTTCAGCGAGCAGCTCCGGCCGGCGCGCGCCGACAGCTCGTCGCTGCCCGGCCAGGACTCGATGCAGGTGGGCGCCGGCGTGCGGCTCGGCACCACCGCCATCAACTTCGAGCAGGGCTCCCTGGAGCACACCGGCAACAACCTGGACCTGGCGATCCTGGGCAAGGGCTTCCTGGTCCTCGCCGACCGCGCCGGGAGCCGCTACTACACCCGTGACGGCCAGCTTACGCTCGACTCGGGCGGCCGGCTGACCCAGGCCGCCAGCGGGTACACCGTGCAGGGCCTCCTGGTCGACGCCGCCAGCGGCGACATCCCCCAGAACGCCGTGCCACAGGACATCGTCATCCCACCGGGCCTGACGCTGAACGCCAAAGCCACCGAGAACTCCAGCATCGCCGGCAACCTGGACGCCGCGACCGGCACGGGCGACACCGCCCAGGTGCAGTGGCAGTACAACGACAGCTTCGGCGTGACCCACATCATGACCGTGACGTTCACCAAGTCGGCCACCGCGAACACCTGGGACTGGGACGCGCAGGTCGGCCCCGCGGACACCAGCGTCGGCACGGGCTCCATCGTCTTCAGCTCGGTGGGCGACGTGAACACCGGCGGCAGCGACACCGTGAGCATCGACGCCGCCAGCGGCGGCCTGACCGCCGGCTCCACCGACCCGCAGACGATCACGCTCGACTTCTCGAAGATGACCCAGTTCGCGTCCGGGTCTGAGGTCGCCTCCACCAACCAGGACGGGTTCGCGCCCGGCTCCCTGCAGGACGTGACCACCGACGAGCTCGGCACGGTCTTCACCGTGTTCACGAACGGACAGACGCGGTCGCTGGCCAAGCTGGCCCTGGCCAACTTCGCCAACGTCCAGGGCCTCGAGGCGCAGGCGGACAACCTCTGGACGCCGAGCGCCAACGCCGGCACCGCCCAGGTCGTCAGCGCCGGCACCGCCGGCGTGGGCACCATCCTGGCCCAGACCCTGGAGCGGGCCAACGTCGACATGGCCAGGCCCCCGCCGCGCCCGGGAAGGGGTCGCCATCATGATCAAGGTGCATCGCCTCGACGGCTCGCAGTTCGTCCTCAACACCGAGCTGATCGAGACCGTGGAGGCCACTCCGGAGACGGTGATCCGGTTGCTCAACGGCAAGGTCTACGTGGTCAAGGAGGGGCTCGACGAGCTGCTCGGCCACTGCCTCGCTTACCGGCGCGAGCTCTACGACGGGCTCGGCGCACCGGCGGCCGACGTGCTGCCCGCGCGCTGGAGCCGGGAGCACGCCGAGGAGCCCTTGTGACTCGCGCGCTGGCGCTGCTGCCCTGTCTGCTCACCGCGGCCGCGGCCCTGGCGCCCGAGCCGGCCGACGTGGCCGCCGGCGCCGAGCGGCTCTGCTCGCTGGCGGACCACCTCCACTACCGCCTCGCGGCGCGCAGCCCCGCCGGGCGGCCGCTCCCGATGGTGGTGCTCACCCGCCGGCCCGACGGCCTCGCCGGCCAGATCCGCGTGCTGGTGCTCGCCCGCCAGCACGGCGACGAGCCCGCACCGGCGCGGGCGGCCCTGCTCTGGCTCCGCGCGGCGGCGCAACGGCCCGCCCTGTTCGACCAGGTGGCGGTGATCCTGCTCCCCACGGTCAACCCCGACGGCGCCGCCCTGGGCACCCGTGGGAACGGCGCGGGGGTCGATCTCAATCGCAACTGGCAGGCGCGCAGTCAGCCGGAGACGCAGCTCGTGGAGCGGCTCTTCAGCGCCTGGCAGCCGCACCTGGTGGTGGACCTGCACGAGTTCTGGGCGCAGCCGGCCAGCATCGGCGACGGGCGCCCCACCGACTGGATCGAGACGGCGGACACCCGCGATCCCGGCGCGCGCGCCGGGCAGGAGCTGGCGGCCGGGCTGGCACAGCAGCTCGTCGCCGCGCAGCGGGCCGTGGGCGAGAGCATCACCTGGGTGGGCGGCCGCTCCTCGCACGAGGAGCTGTGCCATCGCGCCTTCTCGTCGCGCCACCACGCCGTGGCCCTGCTGTTCGAGGTGGGCCAGGGGCGCGTGGACCCCGGCGCGCGGCTGCTGGACGTGCTGGTGCAGACCCTGGCCGAGCGGCACGCGGAGCTGAAGCCGCGGCTGGACCGGATTCGCGGCGTCAGCGCCTGGCGGCCGGCGACCGATCTGCTGCCGCGGCCATCGCCGACGCCGCACCGGCGGCCACGCCCGGCGCCCCGGCCGCCGGACGTGCCCGTGGGCTGGTGGCTCAGCGCGGCCGGCCTCGTGCTCCTGTGTTGGGCTAAGTTCTGTGGTTCGCCGGCCGACATATAGGCTGAGGAGCCTCTGCGGCGGCGACGCTGAGGACATCATCATGGACCGAGCATGGCGCATCACCGGGTACATGCTGGTGGCGGCCACTGTGGGCGCCGCCTGCGGCTGGCTGGCGCCCGCCCGCGGCCCGCTCTGTCTGCCGGCTATCGCCCTGGTGCTGAGCGGCACCGTGGGCTTCTGCCTGGTGGCGCGTCAGCCGGACGAGCTGCGACGTCTCGCGGGCCCACTGCCCGGCAGCGTGGCGCCCACGCCCGAGCGGCTCGTGGCGCTCGCGGCGCGATCGTGGATGCAGGGCGGGCCAGGGCTCGACCGCGAGGTGCAGGGCGCCGCCGGCACCGGAGCCGTGGTCTCGCTGCTGGTCATGGCCCGCGCGCTGGCGGTGCCGCAGCCGGCTCTCCAGGCGGCCGCTCTGGCCGGCGGGCTGGCCGCGCTCGCGTATGGGTTGATCCTGGCGCAGTTCGTGGCCGGGCCCTGCCTGGCCGCCGGCCGCCGCGCCGCGGAGCGGGTGCGGGCGGACGACCGCGCCTGGGTGGAAGGTTTCCTGGCGATCGCCGGCGGGGTGCACCCGCGGCGGCTCGCCGATCGACTGTCGGTTCGACGCGCCGCGCGGGCGGCGTAGCAAAGGAGTGTCATCATGGCCCAGGCACCTGCCCCCGAGCCAGCCGCTGAAGCCGCTGCCCCGCCGCGAGCGCCCGAGAAGAAGCCTTCTTCGCTGAAGGCGGTGCTGGTCACCGCCGTGGTGGTGGGCGGCCTCGCCTTCGGCGCCATGTTCATGTTGAACAAGCAACACCAGGGCCAGGCGAAAGCAGCCGAGGAGGAGGTGCCGCCGCCGGAGGAGGTGACCTATACCCTGGCCTCGCAGACCGTGAACCTCGCCGACGGCGACCGCTACGTGCGCTGCCAGGCGGTCCTGGCGTTCGAGCTGCCGCCGGCCGACGCGAAGTACTTCCGCGAGCATGTCCAGCAGCCCGAGGCCGAGAAGGGCAAGGGCGGCGAAGGCGGCGGCGAGGGTGGCGGCAAAGCGGAGGAGGGCGCGAAGAAGCCCGCCGTCAAGGGCAAGGCCGACGGCACCACCGCCGTGCTGGTGGAGGAGCTGGCCAACCGCCAGGCCCGGCTCAACGACGCCCTGATCCGCGAGCTGAGCAACCGCAAGTTCAACGAGCTGCTGACCGAGAAGGACAAGGACAAACTCACCAGCAGTCTCGTGCGGCGGTTCAACGACGTGCTCGCGGCCGACGAGCTGAAGCCGAGCGGCGAAGATCACGAAGGCAAGCAGGAGTCCGGCGACAGCAAGTCCAAGAAGGACGACAA
>JACPDV010000640.1 GCA_016183835.1 Armatimonadota bacterium | reverse complement strand
GTTCATCGAGGAGACCATGAGCGAGCCGCTGCAGAAGGCGCTCAACGGCCTCTCGGTGGATTTCCGGCGCACGCTGATCCTGGTGGACGTGCAGGAGCTGAGCTACGAAGAGGTGGCCGGCCTGATGTGCTGCCCGGTGGGCACGGTGCGCTCGCGTCTCCACCGAGCGCGCGAGGCGCTGCGGAAGGCGCTGCAGAAGCCGGCCGGCGCCGAGCATTGAGCACGGCTCCGGGCGTTGCGCTCACCAGTGTGTTACAGGCGCTTTGCAGCTCGTGCTGAACCTGCCCGTCCGCCGAACCGTCCCAAACGACACCGGACTCCGGTGAAACCTCTGGCGGCTATCGCGGGTTGAAACCGGAGACGCTGAGCCGCCAGGACGGCCGGGAGCGTGACGATGAGAACCTCGAAGATGCTACGTTTGCGGTGGGCCGTGGCGGCATTGGCCTTGCTCGCGGCGGGCGCCATGGCGGACGCGCCGGCGGGCGCCTCCGCGGCCACGCGCAATGCCGTGAGCTTGCAGGAGGCCTTTGCCGAGGCGGCGCGCCGGGTCATGCCGGCCACCGTGCGGGTCGAGTCGCCGCAGGGGCAGGGCAGCGGCGTGATCTTCGACCCACAGGGCCGGATCCTGACCAACGAGCACGTCGTGGCGGGAGCCCGTGAGCTGAGGGTCCGCCTGGCCGACGGGCGGGTCTTCCCCGCCAAGGTGGTGGGGAGCGACCGCGGGTCCGACATCGCGGTGGTGAGCGTCGACGCGGGCGCACCGCTGCCGGCCGCCGAGCTCGGCGATTCCGACGCGGTGCAGGTGGGCTACTGGGCGATTGCGATCGGCAACCCAATGGGGCTGGAGCGGTCGGTCACGGTCGGCATCGTCAGTGCCATCGGCCGCCACACCGGCGCTACGGGCAGCGCCACACAGGACTTCATCCAGACCGATGCGGCCATCAACCCGGGGAACAGCGGCGGCCCGCTGGTCAACATCCTGGGACAGGTGATCGGCATCAACGACCACATCATCAGTCGCACCGGCGAGAACTCGGGGCTCGGGTTCGCAGTGCCCATCAACACGGCGAAGTCGGTGGCGCGGCAGCTCGTGGCCACCGGCAAGGTGCAGCGCTCGCGGCTCGGGCTGTGGTTCGAGGAGCTGACTGCCGAGCAGCGCGCGGCCCTGCCGGACCTGGTCGCGGACACGGTGCCGGTGCGGGTCTCCAAGATCGAGCCAGGGAGCGCGGCGGAGAAGGCCGGACTGAAGGAGGGCGACCTGGTCCTGGGCGCGGACGGGCATGCGTCGCAGGGCGGCGCGGACCTGGCGAACCGCATTCAGCTCACGCCCGTGGGCGGCGAGGTGAAGCTCGCGGTCCTGCGCGATGGTCAACGCATGGAGGTGGTGGCCCACCCGGAAGCGGCGCCGCCGGACCCGGAGGCGATGCGCCTGGGCGTATTGCTGGCGAATGTCACGCCGGAGCTCGCAGCGCACATCGGGCAACCGAATCTGCACGGTGTGGTGGTGATGCGGGTGTACGAAGGCCAGTTGGCGTGGCGCTCCGGAGTGCGGCGCGGCCAGATCATCACCGCGGTGAACGGCCAGGCGACGCCGGACGTGCCGTCCTTCATCAAGCAGTACGAGAAGGCGGCACAGGCCCCCGAGCCGGTCAAGCTCACGGTCAACGGGGAGACGGTGGAGCTGAAGGGGTGAGCTGTCTCGGGGAACCGGCGCCGGCCTGCGGCGGTCTGTATTCCTTCAAGGGGGCGGGCTGCGGACGGTGAACGCCCCGACCTGACGGGAGGTGCTCCGATGCGGCGTGGCAGGCTGGCGGGCGGGATCGTCCTTCTGGCGGCGGTGCCCGTGGTGGCGTTCGTCTTCGTGCCCTACAAGACCGACCGCCTGGACTGGTCGGCCAAGGCCGTGGACGGCGGCACCTGCTGGGTCGCCGGAGCGCCCGGCGGCGACACCTACGTCGCCCGGCCCGACCTGATCGAGGCCTACACCAGCCTCCACGGCGACAAGCGCTGGGACTATCGGCCGCCGGAGGGCGCCGCCTTCCGCGAGCCGCCGCAGGCCGGCCGCGGGTTGGTGGTGACTGCGCCGCGCACCGACGCGGACGAGGTCGAACTGCTCGCCCTCTCCGCCGCGCCCGGGCCTGACGGTGCACCCCGCGTGGTCTGGCGGCGGACGCTCCCAGGCGTGCCGGTGGGCGGGTTCTACCTTCCGCCGCCGATCGACGCGGCGCACCCGTCTGAGCTCCTGGCGGTCCTCAGCCGCGACCGGCTGCTGCTCCTCGGGCTGGCCGACGGCCTGACCAAGGCCGAGCAGGTGATCGGCACCATCCACGGCCGGCCGATGTGGGTGGAGGACAGCGGCTTCGTCGTGACCACCGCCGACGCGGACGCCCAGCCGAAAGTGGTGGGGTTCGAAGTGCCGCCCGGTCCCGATCCCGGCGATCTGCCGCCCGCCTGGCACTGGCCCGTGCCCGCTGGCGAGGCCGTGCAGTCGGTCGAGTGGATCCCCAACGGCCGCGTGCTCGCCGTCCACGGCAGAGAGCGGACCTACCTCTTCCAGTAGCCTCGGGCCAAGCGTGGATCCGCCGCGCCTCGGGAGTGCTGGTCCGTGCCGATGAAGCTGGATCCGGCCTCCTCTCCCCCCGGGAGAGGGTTGGGGTGAGGGCCATACGGGACGCGCGCGACGGTCCGAAAACCCTCACCCCAGCCCTCTCCCGTGGGGAGAGGGGGCCGGACACGTGCAGAAGGCCACCTCATCAGAAGTCGAACGAGAGCTGCCCCCGGCTCTGCAGCGCCACCATGTTCTCCGCGCCGAACTGCTCCTCGCACGCCGCACCTGCCGCCGCGAACCGGTCGACATGCTCGCGGTGCAGACAGACGAAGAACCGCCACAGCGCGCCGTACTTCTCCCGCAGGCTGTCGACCTCGGGGTTGCGCAGCGAGTCCAGCGGCACGGCACGCTCGCCGTCCACCCTCACCAGCACGCGGGCCTCCTTGAGCTGCATCGACGGCGACGGGCAGTACAGGATCACCGCCGCCGGTGGCACGCCCAGCCGCTCCGCCAGCCGCGCCTCGGCCGCCGCGCGCTCATCGCGATCGAAATGGTATCGCTGCGCCAGCTCCGCCTGCTTCTCGAAGCTGATCCCCACCCGCCCGTAGCCGGGGAGGGTGAGCAGGTAGACGCGCTTGTACAGCCGGCGCGAGTCCAGCTCGTCGAGCAGCATCTCCACTCCCGGGACATCGCGGCAGCGCTCGCGGAGGAGGAACAGGAGGCTGTCGTCGCGCAGCTCGCACAGCTCCGGCACGGTCAGCCGCTCGGCCGCCAGCGCCAGTTCGAGTGCTTTGCTGATCATCGCCCCGGCGACGGCCTTGGCATGGTGGTAGTAGACCCGCTCCGTGAGGTTGTAGCGCACCCGGAGGAGGTGGATCAGCTCGCTCAACACGTCGTGGCGGAAGAGGCCGTTCTTCTGCAGATCCACGGCGAGGTGGCCGTCGACCACATCGAACGAGCGGAACAGGCGGTCGTCGTAGCCCTGCGCCAGGCCGGTGTGGAAGGCGTCGCGGCGGAGGTAGTCGAGGAGATCGGCGCAGACCGTGCCGGAGATGATCTCCTGCGCCACGGGCCGGGCCACCGGATCCGGGCCGAGCAGCTCGCGGACACGTGGCTCGCAGCCCGTGGCGCGGAGCGCCTCGGCCAGCCGGGGCTCGGACAGGATCCGGGCCAGACGCTCCGGGTCGCGGTCGTGCCGCTCGAACAGCCGGCGCTCGTCCTCGAAGGTGTGGCCGAACGGCACATGGGTGACGTCGTGGAGCAGTGCGGCGGCGGGGACGGCGGCCTCGTCGGCACGGTCGATCCGGGCGCCACGCTCCTTCAACCCGGCGAGCAGCCGCTTGGCCAGCCAGCAGGTGCCCAAACTGTGCTCAAAGCGGGTGTGCACGCTGGAGGGGTAGACCAGGTTCGCCGCGCCGAGCTGCTTGATCCCGCGCAGGCGCTGCACCGCGGGCGTGTCGATCAGGCGCATCTCGGCGGTGGTGAAGCTGATGTCACCGTGGAGCGCGTCGCGGATGAGCTTGCCGGCCATGCACGTCTACCGCAGCGCCAGTGCGGCGAAGGAGACCGACTGGCTGGGGTCGTAGGCCACGTCCCACCGGAGCAGCTCGGCGGAGGCGTCGGGGAGCAGAGCGCGGAGGACGTAGAGGTTGCTCACGCTGCACACGTTGCGGGCGTTGCCATCCGCGGCGAAGTGCTCGAAGAAGGCGTCGCCGCCGCCGTCCACGAAGCGCCGGAGCGCGTCCAGGTCGCGCTCGGCGATGGCGTCGAGGTCCCCCTCCTGCACCGGCTCCTCGGCGCCGAAACGCGGGCCGACGTGCGCCAGATCGGCCCCGGCCACCAGGCACACCTCGCCGTCGTGCTCCGCCGTCGCCGCCGCCAGGGCGCTGAGCAGCGGACCCAGCCCGTCCCGGCCGGTGACCTCCTCCGGGCAGTCGTAGAACTCGTGCAGCGAGCCGAGGAGGATGGGCACGATGCGGAACTCGCGCCCGCCGTGGAGGTGCTGCAGGAAGAGCGTTTGGAACTCCACCGAGTGCTCGGCGCGGTGCACCAGCTCGTCGCGGAACAGGTCCTCGCGGTCGCCGCCCGCGGCGGCGTAGTGCCCGGCCAAGCGAGCGACGAAGTCACGATCGGTGTGCACCGTGCCAAGAGGCGTGTCGAAGTCGAGCCGAGTGAGGGTGGCCAGGGGCGGCGGATCGGGCCAGACACTGCTGCTGTGCGCGATCCCGAGCACGACGAACAGGTCCGCG
>JACPDV010000076.1 GCA_016183835.1 Armatimonadota bacterium | reverse complement strand
GAAGGCAACCGCGCAGAGGATCGTGTAGAACTCCGGGATGCGCAGCTCCTTCTTGATCGCCTCCTCGTTGCCGTAGCCGCACATCCACAGGCCCCCCAGCCCCATCGAGTGGGCGGCGAGGAGCATGTTCTGCACCCCGGCGGCGGCGCCCTGGACGATGGCGTGGTGCTCGGGGTTGTAGCGCGGGTCACAGCAGACGAACACGGCGACGGCCGGATCGATGCCGGCGACGTAGCCCGCGCTCTTGGAGAGCCTGGCGTGCAGCGTCTCGCGATCGACGATGATGAACCGCCACATCTGACGGTTGCACGAGGTGGGAGCCCAGAGGGCCTGGGCCACGATCTCCTCCACGACGGCGCGATCGAGCGGCTCGGCGGTGAAGCGCCGGATGCTGCGCCGCTCGCGTATCGCCTGCAAGACGTCCATGCTGGGATCTGCCGTCGCTCGCGACCGGGCCGCCCCACCGCCGGCCGGCGCCGGTCATTCTAGGGGGCGGAGCCGGCTCCGTCAAGGCGCCTTCGTCGGCTCGACGATGGGCGGCTCGCCCTTGACGAACCGCGCGTAGCAGGCCGCCGCCAGGCTGGAGTCGCGCGAGCCGGCGCCGTGCATGGCCCACGGCGAGCAGACCAGGTAGAGCAGCCCCGGCGGCACGTGCGACAGCGCGCAGATCTGGTTGCCCGCCGCGGTGACCGTGTCCATCAGCCCGATCTCCGCGGCGATGGGACAGCGGATGTCCTGCGTGAGATTCGCCGGGTCGAAGTAGGAGAGCGTGCGGAGAAACTCTTCGTCGCTCTGCCCCGCCGGCTTGGCCGCCATGCCGAACGGCCAGTAGCCGGGCTCGCGGGTCACCGTCCAGTCGAGCCTGGGCAACCCGCTGTGGTACGGCAAGGCGAAGCCGATCCGGTGGTCGAGCGCCGCCGCCACCATGCACAGCCCGCCGCCCTGGCTCCCGCCCACCACGGCCACCCGCCGCGGGTCCACCTCGGCCTGCGCCAGCATGAAGTCCACCGCGCGCACCAGCGAGATGTAGATGGTGCGCCACATGGACGTCTTCGGCCCGGCGATGCCGGCGGTCCAGTAGCCCTTGCCCGGATTGTCGCCGGCAGGCATGTTGCTCAGGTCCACGTCGAACCCGTGGATCTGGATCCAGAGGCTGCTGCGGTCGGCGAACAGCTCGGGTCCGGGAAGTGGGTAGATGCCCGACGAGGGGAAGCGGATCTGCGCGGGGTGCCGGCCGGGCGCCTTCGGCCGCGCGTACCAGCCGTAGATCCGCCGCCCGCCGAGGGTGGCGAAGCTGATCCTGAAGGCGTCGGCCGCGGCGTTGCCCTTCTCCGGCACCGGGGTGAGGCGGGCGTCCAGCGGCAGCGCGGCGGACTCGGCCAGCGCCTCGCGCCAGAACGCCTCGAAGTCGGGCTGCCGCGTGGTCGGCGGCGCGTAGTGCTGGAAGTCGTAGGTGAAGACCCACCAGAAGCTGCGCGCAAGCTGGTCGCCCTCGTTCACCACGATCGCGCCGCGGTACGGCCCCGGCTGCTCGAGCGCCAGGTCGGTGGGGAGTGCTGTCGCCCCGCCGGGCGGGAGCTTCACCTCGGTGGCACGCGCGGTGACGGGCTGCTGGGTCAAGTAGTCGCGCACCTCGAAGGTCACCCGTGCGTCCACCGCGTCCGGCCCGGCGTTGGTGACCGTCAGGTCGAAGTGCACCGGCTGCCCGCCGGGAAGCAGGAAATCGGGACTGGCGGCGGCGATGTCGAAGGTCAGCGCGTCGCGCGGCGCCGGATGGGGCAAGGGGAAAACAGTGATCTTCATCGGCAGCGTGGCCGGGACGGTGTTGCGCATGCTGTGCACGGTCATGCCGTCGATCGTCGCGCTGCCCCACGAAGCGTTGGCGAAGCCCCTCTGCCACACGCCGAAATCGAAGCGCAGGACGGGTCCGGCGGTAGTGGTCCAGCGCGGGTCGGTCTGGCCGTAGGGGAGCGGGCCGGCGGGGAGCGTAGCGCAGTCGGTGAGGGCGTCGCGCGCGGCGGTCACCGCGGCCGACGGCACCCAGGCAAAGCCGCCGTAGAGGTCGAGGCTCTGCTCGAGGGTCAGCTCGAGGCGGTCGGGCAGGAAGTGGTAGGTGACGCGTGCCTCGAACGGGCAGGGCGAGCCGGCGACGCTCTTCGCCGCGTCCTTCGGCGCGCCCTCGGCCACCAGCGTGTCGGGCGCGGCCGGCTTGACGGTGACGAGCGGGATGCTCCCGTTGCCCCGCGCGAAGCCGCACGGCGAGCCGAGGAACTCGGTGCCGGCGGCGCTGAGTGAGGCCAGGCTGCCGTCGGCGGCCACGGTCGCGGAGTACTGCGCGGTGGTACAGCGGTAGCCGCCGCCCGCGACGGGCTCCACCCGCACGGCGTCTTGGGCAGGCACGGGAGAGTCTCCCAGGCAGAGCAGCAGCGGTCCCACCAACCAGGCGTGGCGCATGGCGCGGCTCCGGGGTGGCGGGGTCTTCGCTGACGTGCCTGCCTGCCCTCCCCGTTCACCCGCCGGCGGGCGGAGACACGGCGCTGAGCGCGAGGATCTCGTCGATGGACAGGCTGCCGGCCAGCGTCTCGCGCGACTTGGGTGTGACGCTGATGCGGGTCAGCCGGAGCGGCGCGTCGAGCTGCCCGTTGGCGCCCTCGCCGCCGTGCTGGGCCGCCTTGGCCGGGTCGAGCGCGACGCTCGCCAGCCGCCAGCCACGGCCATCCAGCTTGCCCAGGTCCCAGGTGAACCACTCGCCGTCCTGGTCGGTGAGGGTCACGCGGAGCGAATTCCCCGGCGGCTCCGGCCGGGCGAGGAACTGGAGCAGCCGGGGCTGCCCGCGGAGCGGCTTGTCGAGCCGCACCCCGCAGTGCTGCGGCGCGCCGCCGAGGAGGTAGCCGAAGTCGTAGGTCAGCTTGCCGAACACGGCCCGCAGCCCCGGCTCCTGGATCTCCGCGAGCGCGAACGAGCCATCCTTGCAGCCCTCGAGGTCCACTGCGTAGGCAACGGTCGGGACGCGGCGGAAGGACAACTCGCCCTCCGGGAGTTCGCGCAGGAGGAGGGCCCCCACCTCAGGCCTCGGCGCCAACACCTGGAGCTTGGGAAGCCGCTCCAACTCGATCGTCTGCTCGGCCCGCACCCTCTGGGTCGCCCGCCCGAAGTCCTCCACCAGCTCCACCGGCTCCGCCGCCGGCGCCGCGACCTGGTCCTCCAGCACGGAGAAGGTGGTCAGCTCCATCCACTTGTCGTCGCCGTAGTTGCTGAGGCAGAGCAGCTTCACGTAGCGCGCTTCCACCGGCGGGATGGGGAACGTCTGCAGGCCCCGCGGCTGCGCACACTGCCCGCGGAAGACCTCTTGGAAGTCTCCCTCAACGGTGCCATCGGTCGAGACCAGCACGGCGAAGTCCTTCACCGCGCAGTTCGGGTAGCCCGGCTCGCCCGCCGGGTCGATCGCCACGCCGCGGATGCGCACCGGCGCGTCACCGGCCAGCATGACCACCAGGAACTCGTTGCTCACGGCGCCGGTCTTCGACGCCCACATGGTGCCCGGGTCGTCGTCGAGGACACATTCCGCGCGGTAGCCCTGGCTGTAGACGCTGGAGGCCAGCGCGATGCTCCCGCCGGCGCTCAGCGAGGCCACGTCGCCGGCGGTGTGCGGCGGCGCCACGGGTCCGGCGGCGAACCAGCGCGCCGCCTCCGCCACGGAGCGGTCGCCCAGCGGCAGGCGGACCACGCCGGTCAGTGCGCGCTCGTTGAGCGGATTGGTGCCCGAGCCGCCGGTGAGCTGCTCGGTGCCCGCGACCAGCGGCGCGCCGGAGGCGTCGAACACGGCCAGCGCCAGCCGCGTGCCGCCGGCCTCCGCGCTGACGGTAGCCCGCACCTCGGCCGTCAGCCCGCCGCGCTCGTCGCGACCGAAGCTCACGCTGTCCACGCGCAAGCCGCCCACCTCGGTGCCGAGCGCCGTCGCCTCGCCGAGCCGCACCGGCAGCAGGGCCCACGGTGCCGGCGCGGCCTGCGCCGCAAGCTGAAAGAGAAACGCCGTCAGGGTGATGGGGATGGCCATCGCAGGTCTCCTCCCGCGCTCGCGCCCCGAGCCGGGACGGCAGACGGCCGTGGCGCGCGCGGCACCTGCCCGCTCTACCCGCCGGGCAACCACGTGGTTTACAGGCGCGCCAGTTCACCAGCGGTAGACGTGCACCCCGAACGGCTCGAAGGTGTCCGTGAAGCCGTCCGCCTCCGCCGCCACCTTGCGGTTCTCGAACGGCAGCTCCACGGTGCCCGCCGCCACGCTGAACCGCACGGTCACCGGCTTGTCGGCCGAGCTGGCGGCCAGGAGCCAGTGCTGCCCGGCATGCTCCTTCAGCAAGGCACTGACGCTCGGCTGGCCGAGGGCGTCCTGCTCAGGCCCGGCGGTCACGCGCGGGGCCGGCGGCTGCGGCCCGGTGCGCTCGGTGAACACGTCCTGCAGCTTCGACAGCTCGCCGGCCAGTTCGCAGATCGCCTGCCAGCGCTCGGGGAAGGCGGTGACGCCGTGGTTCTCGCCGGCCCCGCCGTAGGTGTACCAGGTGATCCCGGTGGCGCCGTGGATCAGGCTGAGATAACTCATCGCCCACAGCTCGGCGCGGGTGGGATAGCGCGGCCAGCCCCAGCCCTGGAAGTCCTGCACGATGGCCCAGATGGCCTTGGCCGGCCGCCCGGCGTGGTCGAGGTCGGCGCGGATGGTGCGCATGTCGGCGATGATCTGTGCCACGCCCTTGCCGCCGTCGTCGCGGATGGGATACAGCTCGGGCAGAAACGCATCGGTGGCGCCGACGAAGTCGCGGTAACGCGAGCGCGGCGGCGAGCCGACGCCGTCCGCCTGCACGGTGAGGTGCGCCGGGTCCACGTCGTGGATCGCCTGGCTCAGCTCGCCCAGCTCTCCGGCGCCCACCCAGCTTGCGGTGTCGTCGGCCAGGTACCAGGCCAGGAGCGCCGGCTGGGCCTCCTCACGCACCACGTCGGCCAGGACGCGCAGCGCTTCGCTGGTGTTCGCCCCGCCGCCCGACGCCACGAAGAGCTTGATCCCGTGCCGCTGCGCCGCCGCGTAGAACTCGCTGAAGTCGGCCCCGCGCCCACTGCTGTAGGTGTGGGCGAAGTTGAACCCGGCGGCCCGCATGTCGCCGAAGGCGCGGTCGAAGCTGTTGTCGTTGAACGGCTTCTTCCACACCGCGTAGAGGCCGATGGGGAAGAACGGCCGGCCATCGATGAGGGTCACGCCGTCGTCGCGGAGGGTCACCAAGCCGGTGACAGCGGGCGGGCGAATCAGCACGAACCACTGGCGCCGGAGCGTGTTGCCGGCGTAGTCGGTGGCCGTGAAGTCGAGGCGATGCAGGTTGGCGCGGTCGCCGACGGGCGGCCGGAGCGGCGCCGGCGGCTGCCAGGTGAACCGGTCGCCCGCCGCGCGCAGGCCGGTCGTGATGTCCTCGCCGTCGAGACTCAGGCGGAGGCCGGCCCGGTCGATCCCGGTCTCGTCGCGCAAGACGAACCAGAGCGGCGCGGCGGCGTCGGCGGTGCGCGTGGCGCTGCGCTCGGCGACCACCGGCGGTCGCTCGTCCGGGCCGCTCCATGGGCCGTCGGTGACGCCGCCCGTCGCTTCGTAGCGCAGCCACGGCAGCCCGTCGAGCTGCGGTTCGCCCGGGTCGCCGAACGCGGTCCAGGCGCCGGGAGAGCCGTCGCGGTCGGGTGCGCCGGCCACGCGGACGCGCACCGTGGCCCCCGCCGGCGTGTCGGCCTCCCAGCTCACCTTCCGCTCGGCGCCGGCCGCCCGGAGCGGCTTCGACAGCAACGTGCCGCGCGCGTCGAACGCGCCGTCCACCCGCTGCTCCAGGCTCACGTCGTCGAGGGCGAGGAGTTGGTTGTTCTCCAGGTTCGGGTGGTCGAACCCGAAGCGCACCACCGCCTTCTGCGCACCCTCGGGCACCGTGCCGTCCACACGTCCCGGCTGCCAGTCGTCGCTCGCACGGCCGAACGCGAAGGGAGTCACCGCCACCTCGCGCCCGCCGGCGTCGAGCCACTGCAGCTCCGTGAGGTAGTGCCCCTGGTGCCCGGACACTGTCTCCAGGGAGCGGCTGGACCGCCAGCGGAAGGTGAGCCGGAAGGCGCTGCCGGCCCTGACGGCGATGGGCGGCGAGGCCAGCTCGAAGGCGGTGTCGCCGGTGGCCCCGCGGTTGGCGGCGACCAGCGCGCCTTCAGGCGAGCGGGCGATCTGGAGCTTGTTCTGGTAGTTCTCGATCGCCCACGCGGCCGGCTCGGCGTCGAACCCCTCGCCGAACACCTGGCGCCACTGCCGGGCCAGCCGCACCGCGCCGTCGATGGCCTCTACCTTCGAGGCGGCGCAGTACCAGCCCGGCTCCGCGGCCAGGGCGACCGCCACGACCAAGGTATTAAGGCTGGTCATGTTCTGACCTCCACGCCCCCATAGGCGTCAACCCAAGCGCTTCACACCTCAAGGTGAGCACCGTGTGGCACGGGCAGTCGGCTGCCCGTGTTCCGGCGACGGGGCGCGCGCAGCGGCCGGACACGGGCAGCCGACTGCC
>JACPDV010000075.1:6907-18131 GCA_016183835.1 Armatimonadota bacterium | reverse complement strand
CCCAGGCGGGGTGCTTAATGCGTTAGCTGCGGCACCGGAGGGGTCGATACCCCCGACACCTAGTACCCATCGTTTACAGCCAGGACTACCGGGGTATCTAATCCCGTTCGCTCCCCTGGCTTTCGTCCCTCAGCGTCAGGAACGGTCCAGCAAGCTGCCTTCGCCATCGGTGTTCCGTTGCATATCAATGCATTTCACCGCTACTTGCAACGTTCCGCTTGCCTCTCCCGCCCTCAAGCCTGCCAGTATCGCCCGCAGTCCCCAAGTTGAGCCTGGGGCTTTCACGAGCGACTAAACAAGCCGCCTACGGACTCTTTACGCCCAGTGATTCCGGACAACGCTTGCCCCCTACGTATTACCGCGGCTGCTGGCACGTAGTTAGCCGGGGCTTATTCCAGAGTTGATGTCAGACCCGGGAGAATCCCAGGCGTTCTTCCCTCTGAAAAGAGCTTTAAAACCCGAAGGCCTTAGCGCTCACGCGGCGTCGCTGCATCAGGCTTTCGCCCATTGTGCAAGATCCCCAACTGCTGCCTCCCGTAGGAGTCTGGACCGTGTCTCAGTTCCAGTGTGGCTGACCACCCTCTCAGGCCAGCTACGGATCGTCGGCTTGGTGGGCCGTTACCTCACCAACTACCTAATCCGCCGCGGGCTCATCCCTGAGCGCCCGAAGGCTTTAGCTATACTCATCCCTGAGCGCCCGAAGGCTTTAGCCATGGCCACATCCGGCATTAGCAGCCGTTTCCAGCTGTTGTTCCGGACTCAGGGGCAGATACCCACGTGTTACTCACCCGTCCGCCGCTAAGGGTTACCCCTTCGCTCGACTTGCATGTGTTAGGCGCGCCGCCAGCGTTCGTCCTGAGCCAGGATCAAACTCTCCAATGAAGTTCGATCTGCCCGCTCTCGCGGGCCTGCACCGGTCTTTCGACCGGCGGTTGAACCGAAAGGACGACCAACGGTCCCGTGTTCACACACGGATGGATGCTATTCAGTTTTCAAGGTGCAGCCCGGATAGGCGAACTACCAGTGTAGCTCAGCGCAGCCCTCGCGTCAAGAGCAACGGTCGCTGGGACCATCCTCCCGAGGCCCACACTGTCTGTCCAGGTACCGGGGTCTCTGCCCCGCTTCGCGACGAGGCCGGATAGTAGCACCGGTCCCATTGTGAGTCAATACCACTTCCTCACGTTTCCATCACGCCCGATTGCTCCCCACTCGACTCCCTCTCGCAAGATCCTGGTCCCCGGGCAGGACTCCGCAGGTCCCGGGCGCATCGGCAAGTCGCTCCAGGAGCCGCCGCATGGGCGCTTCACGCTGGCTGGTCGGATTCGCGCTGATGTGGCCGGCGTGGCTCGCCGCGGGCGCTCCGCCGAGGATCGCCATGCCGCTCGTCTTCGTCGCCCCGGCCGACAACGACCTGGTGCGCGCCGTGCCCCGCGGTTCGCCGGCGGAGCGCCACGCGACGGCGGCGGCCGCGGTCGACGCCGCGCCCGAGGGGGCGGGGCTGCTGCTGCTCGACGGCGCGGCGGTAGACGAGGGCCTGCTCCGGCGCGCGGCGGCCAGGCGGCTGCGGGTGTACGTGGAGGAGCCGGCGGCGTTCCCCGGGGTGAGCTTCTCGACACCGCGGCGGGCGGGGGTGGAGCGGGGCGTGGTGGCGTCCGACTTCGCCGCGCCGGGCCTGCCGCGCGGCCGGATCCTGGGGCTCGGCTCGGTGGCCTATCGCTCGGTGGCCGCGGAGCATCCGTGGCTGGTCCTGGCGCGGGTGGCCGGGCTCGACACGGCGGTCTTCGGGCTGCCCGAGACGGCGGTGCCGTTGCTCTTCGAGGCGCGGCCCGGGGTGCTGGTGGCGACGGCGCCGTTGAGCCGCTTCGTGGCGGGGCGGTACGCCCCGGCGGAGGCGTGGGAGCAACTTTGGGAGGCGATCCTGGGCTGGCTACGGCCGGGCACGACGGCGCCGAAGCTGGTCTGGTCGCCCACCGTGCGGCCGACGTTCGGCCGCCGTGACCGGCTGCCCCGGGACGTGGAGGCGGCGGCGCTGAAGCGCGGGGCGGACTGGTTCCTCCGCGCGGGTCTGCTCCTGCCGCCGGAGGGCCCGCCCGGCGAGGCGGGGATCGAGGAGGGGTTCGGCGCGAGCCTGTCGCCGGACGGCTCGCAGCCCCGGCAAACGGCGTTGCGCGGCGACTGCCACGGTGAGTCGGCGATGGGGCTGGCGTTCGGCGGCGAGCCGGCGGAGCGCGAGGCCGCCGGGCGGCTGCTCGACTTCTGGTGGTTCCGATCGGTGGCGCAGCAGGGCAAGCGCGCCGATCCGCAGCATCCGGCGTTCGGCCTGGCGGCCTGGGGGGTCTCGAGCTGGGCCTGGGAGAAGGCCTTCTACGGCGACGACAACGCCCGCCTGCTGCTCGGCACGGCGGCCACCGCGGCGCTGCTCGACACCGATCGCTGGGATGTCGCGATGCTCAAATGCCTGCTCGGCAACCTGCGCACCACCGGCTGGCGCGGGTTCCGCAACGGGCGGATCGACCTGCCCGAGCTGGAGGAGCACGGCTGGCGGTGGTACTTCGACCGCGCGCCGGCGCAGTATCAGCCGCACTACCAGGCGTATCTGTGGGCCTGCTACCTGTGGGCGGCGGAGCGCACCGGGTACGCCCTGTTCCGGGAGCGGGCGGAGCGGGCGCTCGGGTTGACGATGGAGGGCTACCCCGACCGCTGGCGATGGACGAACGGATTCGCGCAGGAGCGGGCCCGGATGCTCTTGCCGCTGGCCTGGCTGGTGCGGGTGGACGACACGCCCGAGCATCGCGCGTGGCTGCGCCGGGTGGCGGAGGATCTGCTGAAGCGGCAGGGGCCCGAGGGGGCAATCCGCGAGGAGCTGGGCCCGCCGGGGCGCGGCGACTACGGCCCGCCGGCGTCGAACGAGGCGTTCGGGACGAACGAGGCGACGCTGATCCAGGCCAACGGCGATCCGGTGAGCGACCTGCTCTACACCACCAACTTCGCCTTCCTGGGGCTGCACGAGGCGGCCGCGGCGACGGGCGACCGGTATTATCGCGACGCGGAGGAGCGGCTGGCGAAGTTCCTCTGCCGCATCCAGGTGCGCTCGGAGGTGCATCCCGAGCTGGATGGCGCTTGGTACCGGGCGTTCGACGACCGGCGCTGGGACTACTGGGCCAGCAACGCCGACGCGGGCTGGGGGGCGTGGAGCATCGAGACGGGCTGGACGCAGGGCTGGATCACCGCGGTGCTGGGGCTGCGGCAGCAGCGGACGTCGCTGTGGGAGTTGCTCGGGCGGAACCGGATCGGGGCGCACCTGGCGGGTCTGCAGCCGCTGTTCTTCCCCGACGGCGACCAGGCGGCGGGGCAGGGCGTGACGCACCTGGCCGTGGACCGCCCGGTGAAGCTGGCGACGCCGCCGAGCCCGAGCTACGCGGGCGGCGCGCCCGACGCGCTGACCGACGGCGAGCGCGGCACCGCCGACTACCTCGACCCCGCGTGGCAGGGCTGGGAAGGGCCGGACCTGGAGGCGGTGGCGGACCTGGGCCGAGCGCGCGCGATCCGCCGGCTGCGGCTGGGGTGTCTGCAGCAGGTGCGGCTGGGCATCTTCCTCCCGTCGGCGGTGGAGTATGCTGTGTCGGACGACGGCCGGAGCTACCGCGTGGTGGCGACGGTGACGCACGGCGTGCCGGAGGAGACCCCCGGGCCGGTGGTCCACGACTTCGCCGCGGAGCTGCCCGAGCCGGTGCGGGCGCGCTGGGTGCGGGTGCACGCGCGGAGCCTGGGGACCATTCCGGCGTGGCACGCGGCCGCGGGATTGAAGGCCTGGCTGTTTGCGGACGAGCTGCTGGTGGAGTAGACCCGTGTCGACGGTCCTGCCGATCTACGTGGGCGATGAGCTGGAGCTGAAAAAACCGCACCCGTGCGGCGAGAACCACTGGCTGGTGATGGGCACGGGGGCGGACATCCGGCTCAAGTGCGCGGGCTGCGGCCGCCGGCTGATGGTGCCGCGGTCGAAGCTGGAGAAGGAGATCCGCCGGTTCATCGCGCGTGGGCCGCGGGCGGCGAAAGAGACCGGCGGCGCGGATGTCGAAGGATGAAGGTTATGGCAACGCATCTCGTGAGCTGCATCGACGTGCGGGACTTCGGGTCGGAGATGATGCACGTCGGGGACCTGAACGGCGATGGCGCGCCGGACCTGCTGTTCGTGCAGAGCATCCACCCGACCCGGGAGATCACCTGCCTCACCGCCACCGACATCTTCGGCAAGGTGCTGTGGCAGGTGGGCGCGCCATCGCTCGACAACGGGCGGCTGTACAGCGATCTGCCGGTGCAGATCTACGACTGGGACGGCGACGGCTGTAACGAGGTGTTGTACGTCACCCAGGCGGTCTACCACGAGCCGTACGCGGCGGGCGGGTGGGCGCGCGAGCGGGCCGGGCGGTACGAGGGCGTGGCCACGATGCACGTCCTGGACGCGGCCAGCGGACGCGAGCGTCACACGTTCCCGCTCCCGGCGCCGGCGGACGACTGCTTCCTCTTCGCCGACCTGACCGGCCGCGGGCGGCGGGCCGACCTGGTGGTGAAGGACCGCTACTGGACGATGTGGGGCGTGTCGCACGAGGGGGCCGTGCTGTGGGAGTGGAGCGGCTCACCGGGCCACTTCCCGGCTGTCGGCGACGTCGACGGCGATGGCTGTGACGAGGTCTTCGTCGGCTTCGCGCTGCTCGACCAGGACGGCCGGGAGATGTTCGCACAAGATCCGGCCGGGGCGCACCAGGACGCGGCCTACGAGGTGCGGCTGACGAGCGGTGAGTGGCGGCTCTTGTTCGGCAACCACGGGTTGCACTGCCTGGACGTGAGCGGGCGGGAGCTGTGGAGCAAGCCGCTGGCCGAGGCACAGCACGTGGTGGCCGGCCGTTACCGGGACGACAGCGAGGTACAGTTTCTGTGTATCGATCGGGGGCAGCCGCGCGGGGCGGAGCGCGACCCGGCGACGCTCTACCTCTACGACCCGGACGGCGCGGAGATCTGGCGCCGGACTCAGCCCGCGGGGAGCTGGTGCGCCGGGGTGGTGGCGGTGCACTGGGCGGCTCCCGACGGGCTGCAGGGCGGGCTGGTGTACGCCCGCGGACCGGTGGAGCCGGTGGCAATTTACGACGGCGACGGGAACGTGGTGGACAGCTTCCAGATGCAGTTCACGCCCGCTCGCGACGCGGCCGACCGGGCGCGGGACCTCTACGTGACGCGGGCGGACGTGTGGGGCGACGGGCGGGAAGAGGTGATCCTGTTCGGCTCCCGCGGCTGCTGCGTGTACGCCAACGCCAGTGCCTGGCAGCCGGCCACGCGGTACAACAACACGCTCTACCCGGGGATGTGAGCGCCGCCGGGCTCCTCAGAGTGGGAAGTAGTAGCCGATCAGGTTGCCTAACGAAGGGATGGCCTCGTCGCCCTGGACCCTCCAAGGCCCGGTTGGCGCGGCGACCCGGTCCCACTCGCAGAGCCATTCGGCATACGGCGCCACGGTGGTGGAGACCCTCAGCTCCCACCCGGCCGACGGCCGGCGCGTGTCCTGAAGCCCGGGTCCCAGCAGGGCGTCGACCTGCGCCCGCGACTTGCCGATCAGGGCTCCCCGAGCAAGCAGATCCGCGAGCATGGCCGCGCCGTCGCCTGACCCCCTGTGCCACCTCGAGCGATCGAACGGCACCGCCGGGGGCAGCTCAGCCACCGAATCGACCAACTCGGCGCCGTCCACTCGCCCAGACGAGTCATAGACCACCCGCACCGACCGAACCTCGTTCAGGGCCATCCCAGCCGGGCGGCTCACCACATGGACGTCGTACAGCGCGCACGGCTGCGGGCCGCGGTAGCTGAACCGTGGCTGGCTGCGCAGACCGGTGCCGGGCACGGCCGCCAGGTACCCGGGCACGAGCGAGCGTAGCGTCGGCGGCGACGAGCCGTGCTCCGCTTCGTAGCGACGGATGGCGGCCACAACCGGGGCCGCGCGCTGTGCGAGCCGCCGGTAAGCGGCGTGGCGCAGGCTGCGCTCGGCAAGCGGCAGAGAGAAGTGCGCCGCGAGCGTCCAGGTGAGCGCGGCCAACCCGAGGCACGCCCACCGGCGCTGGCTCCCGCCGGACCGCCAGAGGGCGCGCACGGCGAACGCGGCACCCACCGCAGCGGCCAGCAAGGGCAGCGTGCTGAGATGCCAGAGGAGGAAGCTGGTGACGGGCTGGTAGTACGCACGCAGTTCTGCCGACCCGTCCGAGAGCGACCAGCGGACGCCTATCAGCGGGGCGGTGGCGAGTGCTGCCAGGACCGCCATGCCGAAGGTGACGGCTGGCCCGGACGGGCACGGCCGGGAGTGGCCGGATCCGAAGCTCACCTGCTGCATCCGTCGTCCCTCACCTTTCCCTTGTACGCCCGACGCACCCGTTCGCGCCAGCTCGGCTCCGGCTGGTCCGTTCGCAGCGGCGACGCGGCCTCGTGGCGGCCGGCCAGCTCACACGACGTACCGCTCCACCGCCCACGCGACCCCCTCCTCATCATGGCTCGGTGCGACGTGGTCGGCGGCGGCGCGGACCACCTCGCGCGCGTTGCCCATCGCCACCGCCAGGCCGGCGTGGGCGAACATGGCCTGGTCCACCAGGTCGTCGCCGATGGCCAGGCGCTCTTCGCGCGGCACGCCCAGGCGGGAGCCGATGGCTTCGAGGGCGGAGCCCTTGTCGGCGCCGACCGCCAGCAGGATGCCCCAGCGCTCCGTGTAGTCGGGGTTGTCCACCTCGGTCAGCGAGAAGCGGCCGGGATGGTGGGCCGCGAGCCAGTCCTGGACGGCGTCCAGGTCACGCGGCACGAGGACACGCAGCGGGTTGCCCAGCGCCAGCGCGTCGGCCGGCGATGGCCAGGCGCAGCGTCCAGCCACGCCGGTCGGCCTCCTCGGCCAGGTCGGCGGCGAGGTCGGGCGGCAGGCCGCGCTCCTCCCACAGCGGGCCATCCCAGCAGGCGTAGGTTTGCGCTCCGCTGTAGCAGATCAGCGGATCGCGGACCCCCAGCACGGTGCACAGCGGAGCGGCGGAGTCGAGCGCCCGGGCGGTGGCGACGACGACCCACACGCCGCGCTCGGCGGCCCGGCGCAGCGCGGCGACGCCGCCCGGCGCGAGTGTCCGCGCGCTGGTGAGCAGCGTGCCGTCCAGATCCACGGCGATCAGTCGGATGGCTGGCATGTCAGATCCAGAACGCGTAGGCGGTGAATCGGCCCAGCAGCGCGGCGAGCTGCCACAGGCTGCCGACCACGAACTCCCCGAGGATCAGCCCGAAGAAGAACGGCCGCCAGGCGCGGTAGGAGCGCGCCCCGCCGTAGCGGGTGACGCTGCGCTTGATCGCCCAGGCCAGGGTGAGGGGGAACCAGAGCAGGTGGATCGCCCACCAGCTCGAGATGGCGTAGCCCGCCGGGTGGAACGTGAACCACAGCACGTTGCTCCGCAGGTGCAGCGCCAGGAGCGAGGCGACGAAGGCGATCACCATCGCCGCTTGCGAGGGGTGGTCCACCGGCTTCGGGTTGGTGAGGTAGCTGTCCAGGCGGCGGAAGCCCTCGGTGGCGAACCAGGTGGCGGGGCCGAAGAAGCCGGTTTCGCTGCCGCGCACGTAGCCGTAGTGGAGGGTCACCCAGAAGGTGACGAAGCCGCTCAGCGTGCCGCCGGCGAGGATCGCCGCCGCCAGCTTGCGGCGGTCCAGGCGCCCGCCGCCGAGGTAGAGCGCCTCGAGTTGGTGCGGCATGGGGTGGCTGCGGGGCGATTCGCGGCTGAGCCAGTACATCACGGCCATGCCGGTCAGGTTGCGCGGGAGGATGGCGCCCTCGCCCGCCCAGGTCATGAAGATGCGGTCCGGCCCGGCGCCGTAGAGGTCGTGGCAGGGCGGCCCGAACTCGGCGCGCATGCGGGTGAGGGCCAGGCTGAAGCCGAGGTAGACGAGCATGTAGGCGGCGCCGAAGCCCCACGTCATGCCGGCCCGGTGGGCGAAGCAGATCATCTCGGCCACGCCGGCCACGCCGAGGAGCAGGACCCAGCGCGTGCTGCCCTGGCGAGCGCGGTCGTGCCACAGCTTGCGCCACTCGTGCCGGCCGGTCCAGGCGGCAAAGACCACCACGGCGATCCACACACCGGCGAGCTGCTCCTGGGCAAAGCGCGCGTCGAGCCCCGGCGGCGGCATCCCGCGGAAGGCCCAGAACACCTTCTGCGCCTTCCACAGGAAGAACCCGATCACGCACGAGAACGACATCTCGTGGGGCATCAGGTAGCCCAGGCCGACGGCGAAGGGGTAAACGGTGATGGGCAGCCAGCCGACGGCGTTCCACGGCGCGCTGGTGAACATCCCGCCGAGCTGGAAAGCCTGCTTGCAGTGGATCACCGGCGCCGCGGGCACCAGCTCGTGGAGGCCGTTGAGCAGGTCGAGTCCGCCGGCCAGGGCGAAGCCCCACCACAGCTTCGGGCTGCGGAAGAAGCCGGGGGAGCAGGTCATGGCGAGCGGGACCTGGACGATGGGGAAGGAGAGCCGCTCGTGCTCGACCCACTGCCGGCGGACGAGGAGGCAGAGGCTGAGCATGGCGGCCAGCATGCCGAGGATGAAGCCGAGCCAGCTCGCCACGGGTCCGAGCCACCAGCGCAGGTGGTCCCAGGTGTAGAGGCTGCTGTTGCCGCGGTAGAAGTCCTTGAGGGCGTCCTCGTTCTGGACGAGGATGCGCTCGGGGAGGTAGCGGCCGAAATGGTCGGTCCAGTGGTTGGAGTCGGTGGCGAAGTGGTAGGGGGCGCCGAGGACGTGGACGAGGGTCTGCCCCACGTCGCAGCCGCTGAGGCTGGCGCCGGCGGCGAGGACGATGTAGACGGCGAGCAGCTCCTCGTCGCGGAGGGCGAGACGCGGCAGCCAGCGGCGGGCGGCGAGGTTGAGCACGGCGAGGACGAAGACGAAGAAGACGCAGGTGAAGAGGAGCGAGAGGACGGTGGGCCAGATGCCGCCGCGGACCAGCTCCATGTGGATGATCCAGAAGGCCTGCAGCGGCACCAAGAGCAGGCCGAGGAGGAGGGCGCGGAGCGACATGGCGGCGGGGTTCGGGGCGATCGCGGAGGATCCTGTCGGGAATGGGGCGCGGAACGGGATGCGCGGCGCGTTGGGGAGGGTGAGGGCCGCTGCTGGGTGGCCGCTGTTGGGCTGCGTCGCCCTCGCGGCCGGATCCGTGCTACTGGCCGCGATGACGGTGGCGCCCTACGGCCTGCTGCGCCGGGCCGTAGTGCCTGGTGTGGGCGACCACGCGGTTCGCACGGCCCACCTGACGTACCGGTTGCTGGCGATCGGATGTGCTCCGGGCCTTGGGATGGCAGCCGTGGCCCTGACCGGGTGGCGCCGAACCCGCGGGTGGGCGCGGCGATGGCTTGCGGTGGCTTGCCTCGCCTTGGTTGCCGCCGGAGGCAATGTGCTCTGGTTCCCCCGCTACAACGCCGCCTTCATGCTACGGGCCGTGGCTGCGGCCCGCACGTCCGCGGAGCCGGTTGTCGCGGCGCTGCACCGCTTCCGCCGGGAGCACCGGCGCTCCGCCGGGGAGCTGAGTGAGTTGGGTCTCCCCGGCCTCGGCTCGTCGCCGTGGCCGGCGCCCTCGGATCGTCCGAGCTACCGCTACGGCGCCACGGTGGAGGTGTGGGTCTACGACCTGGTCGAGCCGGATGGCCCCTTCAACCCGGTTACGACCGACCTGGGCCTGTACCGACGACGATGGTCACTGCTACTGGTGGGATCCGCAGTCCACGGGGCCGAAGTGGCCGCCGCCCAGAAGGTTTGACCACCGGGTCTGGGTTGCCGACTGCTCGCGGCGGCAGGCGATGGTCGCCGACCTGCTGCGCTCGAACCGTCTGGCGCACGCCACGAAGGCGCAAATCCGCGCGCTGCTGGGACCGCCAGATTACGGTGGCGGTCCGGAGATCGCCACCGGCTGGGGGCTGGCGGTGGTGCCCTTCCCCGATTGCACCGTGTGGCTGAACTACGGCAAGGGCCAGCAGGCCGGCCCCGAGCCGAGGGTGGACGACGCGCCAAATGCCGCTTCGCATCGCCGCTACGTCCCGCTTGACAACCCGCCACGCGGGGAACGATCCTCGGTGAGGGAGCCGCCTGGATGAGCACTTTGCACGACCTTGATCGTCGCACGTTCCTGCGCCACACCGCCGCCCTGGCCCTGGCCGGGATCGGCGGCTGCGGCGCCGGGAAGGCCGGCGACGGCCAAGCACAGGGGAATCCCGGCATCGGCGCCAGCCTGACCCGGCGGTTCTTCCCCGACGACAACCCCTGGAACCAGGACATCTCCGCCGCGCCCGTGGACCCCAACAGCGACACCTTCGTCGCGGGCATCGGGCTCGACAAGCCGCTCCACCCCGACTTCGGCACCTTCTGGGACGGCCACCCCAGCGGCATGGGCTACGTCGTGGTGCCGGGCACGCAGCCGCTGGTCCCGGTCAGCTTCGACTACGCCGACGAGAGCGACCGCGGACCGTACCCCATCCCGCCCGACGCGCCCATCGAGGGTGGGCCGGACAGCGAGGGCGACCGGCACGTGCTGGTGGTGGATCGCGACCACTTGAAACTGTACGAGCTGTTCGACGCCCACCCGCAGAACGGCGGGCGGAGCTGGAAGGCCGGCAGCGGCGCGATCTTCGACCTGGCCAGCAACGACCTCCGCGAGGCCGGCTGGACGTCAGCCGACGCCGCCGGCCTGCCCATCCTGCCCGGCCTGGTGCGCTACGACGAGGCGGTGGAGCAGGGCGCCATCCGCCACGCGCTGCGCTTCACAGTGCGCCGCACGCGCAGGGCCTACGTCCCACCGGCGCGGCACTGGGCGAGCAGCAGCCACGACGCCGACCTCCCGCCGATGGGGATGCGCGTGCGGCTCAAAGCGGGCTACGACCTGTCCCGCTTCTCTCCGGTCTGCCGGGTGATCCTCACGGCGCTCAAGACCTACGGCATGCTGCTGGCGGACAACGGCAGCGACTGGTTCCTCTCCGGCGCGCACGACCCGCGGTGGAATGACGATGTGCTGGGCGAGCTGAAGCGGGTGCAGGGGCGGGAGTTCGAGGTGGTGCGGATGGAGGGCGTGGTGAGCGGGTAACCCGCTCCGCGTAGGGGTGGCCCTTGTGGCCGCCCGTCCGGCTCGCGCGCGGCGCTGCGGTGACACGGACGGGCGACCACGAGGGTCGCCCCTACG
>JACPDV010000075.1:6268-6825 GCA_016183835.1 Armatimonadota bacterium | reverse complement strand
CGCGCCGCCCATTCCACCGCCGGCAGACCCTCGACTGTGAGTGCGTCCAGCCCCGCCACGCCGTCGAGCCACCGCCGCGCCTTGCGCTCCGCGCCCTGCCAGAGCGCGAGTTGGCCCGCCGCCAGCTTGCGCATCAGCGCCAGCGCCAACAGCGTCGCTACCACCTCCTCGCCCTGCGGGCCGAGCGCCGGCGCCAACCTGCGCAGCTCGGACAGCGAGCGGCCGAGCAGCTCGTCGAGCGGCGCGGCGAGCTCGAAACTGCCGTCCGCGCGCTGGAGCAGGAGCAGCTCTTCCCACGGCGCCGCCGCCTGCCGGCTCGCCTGCTGTTGCGAGATCGAGTACTGGTAGGCGTCCTCGGCCATCTCCACGAACGCGCTGTGCGTCTCACGCGGCTGGACCGGACCCGCTGGCGACGTGTCCGCGGCCCAGTTGAGGCGGCCCAGGAACCGCCCGGCGGCCCGCGCCACCCGTCGCGCGACGCCGGCCGGCGGCGCCGGCAGCGGCGCCGCGGGGGCCGAGAACGCCACGCTCGGCCGGTTGCTCACGCCCCAGCCGTG
>JACPDV010000075.1:0-6242 GCA_016183835.1 Armatimonadota bacterium | reverse complement strand
TCGCCACCCGCCGGAGCTGCGCCGGCTGCTCCACCCGCTCGCCCTCGGGCCGCTCCTCGACCACCACGAAGCTCGTCTCCGACGACATCAGGCGGTACTTCAACGCCAGCTCACGCAGCCTGGCGGCGTTGCGCTCCCGGCGCCGGCCGGCCTGCTGCGACCCGGCGCGGGCCGGCGTGTCGCGCTCCAGGGCTTCGATCTCGCGCCGCGCGCAGAGCGTGCCGAGCAACTCGCCTTCGACCGCCGCCGGCAGCGGCACCGACCAGCGTCGCCCGCCGTCCGCCGTCACCACCACCTCCGCCGGCACGTCCGCCGGGCAGCGGACGAAGAACGTCACCCGCTCGCCGTGGAACAGCGGTGGAACCGGGTCGGGCACCGGCGTGCCGCCCGCCACCTTCACCCCGCCCGCTTGCGGCAGCGCCAGGCGGCCGAACTGGCGCAGCACCTTCGGCTCGATCCGCTCGCCCGGGTAGATGAACTCCGCCGCGCCGCGGCTCGCCTCGGCCACACCGCGGCAGAGATGCTCGTTGCTCCCCATCCCGATGCCGAAGGTGAACACCCGCGCGTGGTCGGCGTGCTCGCGGGCCAGGGCGATCACCTCGTCGTCACGGCTCACCTCGCCGTCGGTGAGCAGGAGCACCTGGCGCACCCGGTCGCCGGCGGGCGCCGGGAGCACCTCCTGCAACGGCCGCAGGATCTCGGTGCCGCCCAGATCGGCGTACATGCCGGCGGCGTAGCGGTCGGCCTGCTCGAAGGTCTCACGGTTGTAGATGGCCGGCGCCGGCCACAGCGCGGTGTGCTCCGAGCCGAAGCGCACCAGGTTGAAGCGGTCACCCTCCTCGAGCTGCCGCAGACAGAGCTGCAGCGCGCGGCGCGCCTCGGCGATGCTGTCGCCGTCCATCGAGCCCGAACAGTCGACCACGAAGACCACTTCCTGCGGCGTGCGCGGCGCGTCAAAGTCCGGGAGGATGGTGACCATCGCCGTGACGCCGCCGCCGGGCTCGCGCTCGGCCACGGCCGCGGGCTGAGCAGCGTCCCGCGGCGTGAGGAGGAGGACGAAGTCGCGGTCGAGCGCCGCGGACTCCTGCGCCAGCTCCACCGCGGCGGTGGTCCCGGACCACGCGATCGCGATCGGGTGCGACGGGCTGGCCACGCTGCTGAGCGCAACCGGCGGCGTCACGCGCTCGTGCTCGGGCTGCCCCACCTGCCGCCGTTCCAGCTCTTCCTCGGAGACGTAGCGGGGCGAGATGGTGGTCGGCAGGACGAAGCGGATGGTGTCACCTTCCCAGTCGAGCTCGCTGACGTAGCCGAGGTGCACGGTGACCTCTGCGCCGGGCGGCAGGTTGCCCACCGAGGCGGTGAACACGTTCGGCCGCTCCTGGTCGAGCAGGTACGCGCCGAAGCCCGCCTCGAGCGCATCGTCGTAGGCGGCAAAGGCCTCGTCGCGCGGCTTCACCTCGCCCGCGAACAGCCGGTCGCCGACGCGCACGTCGAACCCGTTGACCGCGCTGCGGGCGGCCAGCGGGAAGACGTAGACCGCCTCGAGGGGCGCGGCCTCGTCGTTCCGATAGCGCTGCGACAGACTCACCCGGGCGGCGCCCGCGTGGATCTCCGCCTCCACCTTCACGCCCAGCAGCGGCACGGCCGCGCCGCCGGTCGCCAGCAAGCCCACCGGCTCAGTCTGTGTCTGGGTGCTCATCTTCAGCCCCCGTCCTTTCGAGTTGTTCGCGGAGAGTCGCGGCGAGGCGCGCGACCTGCGCGGCGGCCGGCGGCCGGGCGGCGCGGAGGTGCAATTCCACCCCGTCGGCCAGGACCACCCGCCACCAGCGCTCGACGGCCGGCCCGCTGCCCGGCGCCACGCCCTGCAGCAAACGGCGGATCCGCTCGAGCGAGGCGCCCGACTCCTGGAGGGTCTTGAGCCGCAAGAGCCGCTCGAGGTGCTCCTCGCCGTAGTGGCTCCCGCGCCCGCGGCCACGCGGCGGCGGGAGCAGCTCCTGCTGCACGTAGTACCGCACCGCGCGCCGGCTGACCCCGGCCTCCGCCGCCAGGTCGGCAATGCTGTAGCGGCCTTCGCTCTCGGCGTTCATGACAGTTGATTGTAGCACTCACTGTCGAGTTGTCAAGGGGCAGAAAGGGTGTGGGGTGTAGGGGGTAGGGTGTAGGCGGCGGCGCGGACGGGGCCGAAGCGCTCCGGCACCTACACCCCACACCCCTACACCCCACACCCCAACTCGTGCTAGACTTGTCCAAAGGACGTACGCGAGGACCACAGGCCATGAGTTTCCCGACCAGCACCGTTGGGGGGATCGAGATCTCCCGGCTGATCATCGGCTCCAACACCTTCCACGGCTTCAGCCACTTCAGCAAGGCGCGCAGCGACTGGCTGAGGCGGTACTTCACCCCGGAGCGGATCATCGAGGTGATGAGCTACTGCGCCCGGCAGGGGCTCAACGCCACGGTGGCCGGCGTCCGCGCCGACTACGCCGAGGTGCTCAAGGCCGTCGAGGCCGAGACTGGCGTACACATCAACTACTTCGGCACACCGGGCGGGCGCGACCTGGAGGAGCTGAAGGACGGCATCTGCCAGGCGGCCGAGATCGGCTGCGAGTTCTGCATGCCCCACACCTGCTGGACCGACGCCCGCGTGCTCCCCTCGCGCGGGATCATCGAGGACGCCGAAGAGGCCCTCGGCTTCATCCGGGAGAAGGGCATGCGCCCCGGCTGGAGCACGCACCGGCCCGAAGTGATCAGCATCACCGACCAGCGCGGCTACGACGCCGAGGTCTACATCTCGATCTTCAACAGCGACGGCTTCCTCTGCGCGGTGGAGACCGACTGGACCGCCAGCATCATCCGCAACGCGAAGAAGCCGGTGCTCTGCATCAAGCCGCTCGGCAGCGGGCGCGTCATGCCGCCCACGGGCCTCAACTTCGTCTACTCCAACATCAACCCGAAGGACATCGTCGCCATCGGCATGATGAGCGTGGAGGAGGCGGAGGAGGACATCGCCGTCGCCCGCCAGGTGCTGGCCGGCCAGGCGGCGCAGGTCGAGCTGCAGCGCACGCGCAGCAAGGCGGTCCTCGAGGCGCAGCCGGCGGACTGAGCGCGCGTCTGCCCCGGTAGGGGCGACCGGCAGGTCGCCCGCGCCCGCAACCCATCACGGCCGGACGGGCGACCTGCCGGTCGCCCCTACCGAGGGTTGGCCGGTATCTGCGTCAGCGACTGGCCCCGTCCCAGATCCGTCCGGAGAGGGCAGGAGCGAGCCTGGAAGCGGAGAAGGTTCGTGCGCTGGAGCCGCCCCATGCCCGCGACGTCCACCCGTGATCTCCCGCCCGAATGGCCCGCTTGGCAGCCCACCTCCGACCGCGTGATCCGCATGGGCGTGGTCGGCGGCGGGTTCGGCGGCTGTTTCCACTGGCACGAGCATCCCAACGGCCGGGTGGTCGCCGTGGCGGATGCGCGGCCCGACCGACTCAACCGCCTCCGGACGCTCTACGGCTGCGAGCGGAGCTATCCCGGATTGGAGGAGCTGCTCGCCGATGACGAGGTCGAGGCCGTGGCCCTGTTCACCCCCGCGCCCGACCATGCCCGCCACGCGGTGATGGTGATGGAGGCCGGCAAGCAGGTCATCTCCGCCGTGCCCACCTGCACCACCCTCGAGGAGGCCCGCGAGCTGGTCAAGGTCAAGGAGCGCACCGGGCGGACCTACATGATGGCCGAGACCAGTTTCTACCGCTGGGAGTCCATCACCGCCCGCCGGATGCACCGCGCCGGTGCGTTCGGCGAGCTGGTCTACTCGGAGGCGGAGTACTACCACCCGCTCAACGGAGCCGAGCGCGAGGCGCTGTGGTTCTACCAGGGGCAGCGGACGTGGCGCTACGGCTTCGCGCCGATGCTCTACCCCACCCACACCACCGGCTTCCTGGTGGGCGTCACGCGTGAGCGGCTGACCCGCGTCTCCTGCCTCGGCTACGGGGGCGGCGAGCCGGCGCTGCGCGACAACGTTTACGGCAACCCGCACAGCAACCAGGTGGCGATGTTCCTCACCGATCAGGGGCACGCCTTCCGCGGCAACGTCTGCTGGAATGTGCACGCGCACGGCGAGCGGGCGCAGTGGCTGGGCACCGAGGCGTCGCTCTACATGCCCGATTCCGCCGCTCGGCCGTACCGCGTGGTGTGGTCGGACGGCAGCGTGGAGACCGAGGGCCCGGACTACTGGCCCACCCTCCCGCCGAGCATGCGGGTGGACACGGGCCACGGCGCGGCGCACCCGTTCCTGACCCACGAGTTCCTCACGGCGCTGGTGGCCGAGCGGGCGCCGGTGATCGACCTCTACGAGGCGCTGGCGATGACGGTGCCGGGGATCGTGGCGTACCGGTCGGCGCTGGAGGGCGGCGTACAGCTCGCGATCCCGAGCTTCGACCCGAGCTGATGCCGCTCTTCTCATGCCCGCAGAGTCCGGCCGGCCCCCTCTCCTTGCCAAGGCTGGGGTGAGGTCCAGAGCACCGCACGCTGCGCCGCAGACTGGACCTCCCCCTACCCCCTCCTTGGCAAGGAGGGGGTAGCCGGAGCAGAATCAGGTGCGCCGAACTGGGAGATGTCTCATGCCGTGTCTGCTGCTGGTGGCTGCCCTCCTCGCCCCGCCCGACCTGCTGACCTACGAGCGGGCGTCGGAGTTGAGCGGCGAGACCGCCGCCAGCGGCTCCTGCCGCCGCCGTGGTAAGGCAAGGTGATGCAAATCTACCTAATGTGCGAGCCGGGCCTGGATCTGCCCAAGCTCCCTGGCGAGACAGTAGGCTTTCACCTCGACGCCGGGGGGAGTGACTACGCCATACCTCGGGTCTGGTGCGGGACGCGTGGCTGGTGCTCCGACCTCGGCAACTACGTACCGGAGGCGCAGAACCTGTCCAAAGACCACCCCATGCTCCGGTACATCCTCGATGGTTGGGCGGAGTGCAGGCGGAAGGCTCGAGAGGCAGGCATGCCGTACCATCGTGGACCGGCACTCAACATGACCCTCGACCGCTTCGAGGAGTTGGCCGCAGCGCTTCGCGAGACACTCAACCTCCCGGAATGGCGTGCCGTCCGGCCCAATGCCGGCCTCGGCTTGCTGCACGTCGAGCTGATTGGTGAACCAGTCGCGGACGTGACCCAGTGCGGCCACCAGATCATCGTGACCCCCCGGTTCATCCAGTGGCTCGAGCGGGAAGGCGTGACGGGGTGGCAGGCGTTTCCCGTGTTGCCGCAAGGCCGACGCAAGCAACGCCTAGCGGAGCTCGGCCTCGTCCACTTGCTGGTCACCGGCCGAGGCGGCATGGCAAGAGGCAAGAACGGACCCAAACGCTGCGAGCGCTGCGGCTGCACCAAATGGTGTCCGTGGTGGGATTATGAGCTGGACGAGAGCGCATGGGACGGATCGCCGATCTTCGCCTTCGAGTACGACTACGAGCACGCCTTTGTTACGGAGGACCTGAGGTACGCCATGCAGCGTGCCGGGTTCTCCACGGTGCGGTTCCAACCGGTGCCGTGCCTGCCACCACCAGCCGCTCGCCGTCCTGGCGACCCGTAGCGGGGCAGCCGGTGATGGGATCCAGCGTGGCGACTGCTGGTCCGCGGCGTGCGGCATCAGCCGGCGCGGACCGCCGTCGGGCTGATGGCCGACCTCCGGATGGACCCGGGCGACTGGCTCCTGGCCGAGCTGGAGCTGTGGCCGCACACCGCACCGTTGACCGAGGCGGAGTGTCGCGTGCCGCGGCTGATCAGTGGCGCACGCTAGGCTGGGTCCGCTCCCTCCGGCGCCACCGTGACGGCTTGCCGTTGCCGTTGACCCGCGCGGGGGCGCGGCGGACGGCGCGGCCGCTGTGGAAGGTGAAGCCGAGGCGCCGGAGGTAGTCCCACCCGCGCTGCGCGGCCACCGGCCGGCCGAGCTGCTCGCTCATCCAGGCTGCGACCTTGGAGCCGGTCCACTCCCCGCCGTCCGGCGCGGTCGCGCGCAGGACCTCTTCGAGAGCCATGCGCTGCGCCGTGCTGAGCAGTGGCGGCCGGCCGGCCCGGCCCTTCCGCCCGTCGCGCATCGCCTCCGGCCCTTCGCGGTTGTAGCGGCGCACCAACTCGCCCACCCAGCGCGGGGAGAGCTGAGCTTCTTCGCTGATCTCCCGGGTCAGCATGCCCTGGGCCACCAGCCACAACACTTGCCAGTAGCGACGCTCGACAGGATTGCGGCACCGGCGGTAGCGGTCCCG
>JACPDV010000625.1 GCA_016183835.1 Armatimonadota bacterium | reverse complement strand
CGAGGGCGCCCGCCCCACACCGGCATTTGAACGCAACCTACTGCACGCCTGTCTGCGCCGCCGGAGCGACCCGAGGGGAGTGGCGTGCAAGAGCACGCCCTACGAGTCGGCCAGTGGCGCGGCCAGCTCCGCCGCTGCTTCCTCGGGCTCGCGGGTGCCGTCGATCTCCAGCGTGGGCAGCCTGGAATGGGCGAGCAGCTCGCGGTAGAGAGTCTGCTGCGCGGTGTAGAACGACGCGATCGCCTCCCACGTGGCGCCCTGCCGGAAGAGGAACTGCCGCCAGCACTCGGGCCGGCGCGGGAGGGTGTCGCGGAGGCGCTCCTCGATCCGTTCGGGCGGCAGAGTCACCAGCACGAGCAGCGGATGGTAGGGGAGCAGTGCGTTCTCGATCCGCCTGAACATGCCGAGGTCGCCGGCGGCATGGCACGCGGCCGCCGTGAGGTGGAACCGCTCCAGGATGTAGCGCAGCCGCAGGTCGACGCCGCTCCCGCCGAAGACGCGGCCCTCGATGGTCATCACCCGCAGCGGCTCGAGCATGCCCAGCACGCGGTAGGCGAGCTGCTCGTAGCGGTGCGGCCCGGGGTGCGGCAGACCCTCGACCGCGCGTTCAGTGTAGTGCTCACCGAGCACCAGGGTGGAGGGGCGCGCGAGGAGCTCCGGCCGCCGCCGCAGGGCGTCGATCAGGCGCGTCTTCCCGCCCGCGGGGATGCCTTCGAGGATGATGCCCTTCACACCCGCACCGCTCCTCCCGGCCCGGCTACGGGTTGTTCTCGATCTTCCGCTCGCCCTCGCCGGCCTCGTCGCCGGACTCGGGCGCGGCCGGCGGCTCCTCCGCGGGCGCGGGGGCCTCGCCCTCGTCGTCGTCCGGCGTGTGCATCAGCTCCTCGATCTCGCCCTTCTCTTCTTCGATGTCGCGGGCCAGCTTCTCGAGCCGGTCCCACGCGCCCTCCAGGCTCTCGGTCGAGAGGGTGCCCTCCTGGTGCAGCTCCCAGACGCGCTCGCCGAGCGTGCGGAACTCGATGTGCATGCGCAGCTCGAGGTTCTTCACCCGCACCCGGCACTGCGCCAGCGCCGCTTGCCGGCGGCCCTCGCGCACGGTCTGTCCCCACAGGTCCTCGGCCCGCGCCTTCAGGTCGTCGAGGTCGCGGAAGCGGTCGAGGAAGCTCGGCATGGTCTCACTCTCCCCTCAGGGCACAGCCGCAGTTGCGGCAGAATCGGTCGCCGGGCCGGGCCTCGGCGCCGCAGTCGGGACAGCCGGCCCCGGGCTTGCCGCCCGCGCGGCCGGGCGCGAGCAGCGCGTCCACTTCGGCGGTCTTGTCCGCCAGCTCCCGCTGCAGTGCCTGGATCGAGACGAAGATCTCGTCCAGCTCATAGTGGTGCAGCTCGTTGCGGCGGTGCAGGTCCAGCACGCGCGTGCCCAGGTCGCGAATCTTCTCGCCCAGCTCTGCTTCGAGCGCGCGGATGGCGGCCTTCAGCCGGGCCGCGCGAACCAGACCCTGGCCGCCCTCCACCACCGACTGCGCCCCGCGGCGCACATCATCCCAGACCGTCATCGCCACCTCCCGGGGCCCCGGCCGGCCCGAATCCGGCGTACACGACCCGACCCCTGCCGCCCGTCCACCAGTCCGGCCCCAGCGCTACGACGTGCGGGTCGCCGCGGCGCGTCTTGAGCACCACCGCCTTGCTCACCAACGCGCGCGCCAGCCCAATCGTTTCCGCGCTCACCGGTTCGTCGCAGGCCAGCGCCCGGAGCCCGGCGATCCCGCTGCTCCCGGCCACCGGCTCGCTGAACATCGGGTCGAACAGGATCACGTCCCAGCCCGCCCGCGCCAGCCAGCTCCGCTCCAGCAGGTGCTCGCGGTGGTCACCCTGGACCACTCGAATCCGGCGCATCGCCGGGCTGCACCGGTGCTCCCAGGTGGCCAGGCCCCAACGCACCAGAGCCGCCACCACCGGCGAAGCCTCCAGCCCCACCACCACGCCCGCCGGCCCCACGGCGTCGCTGGCCACGATGGCGTCCGCGCCCAGCCCGAGCGTGCCGTCGAGCACGCGGTCGCCCGGCTCCAGCCGCGCCGCGCGGACCAGCGGGTCGGGCGGGTCGGCCCGCCGCCGGGAGCGCACCCGTGTGACCGCCATGTTCGGGTGGAAGCGGAAGGTTCCTCCCTGCGGGTCGTGCCACACTACCCCGTCGTCGCCGCAGACCACCAGGCCGTCGAGCCCGGCATCGGCGATCAGCCGCCGGTTCGTGCGGCATCGGCGACGGAGGTAGACCGCGCCCAGCTCGGCGGCCAGTGCGTAGGCCAGCCCCACATCATGGGCGGGCTCAGAGCGGCCGGTGGTGACGCAGATCACGGTCACGCCTTGGGCGCCGGCACGCTCGGCGGCGTGGCCGGAATGGCGGCGCAAAGCTGGTCGAGCAGCTCCGCGCTGCGCGCATCGTGGACGTGCTCGACGAGGAACAGGCAGTTGGCCTCGGGGCAGTGCCAGACCCGCGCCGTGAGGGCGACGGCGTAGGGCTGCCCCACCAGGTTGAGCAGCCGGGCGCGAAGGCGCTCGGGCCAGGCGCGTTTCGGCCCGCGGAAGGTGACCGCGGGCTTGCCGTCCCACTCGCCCTCCTCGCGGTCCAGCCGGTAGGTGATCCAGAGCTTGAACCGCTGGGTGTGGGCCCAGTCGCCCAGGTCGGCGGCGCGCGCCAGGGCGATGGAGGCGAGGCCGAAGCGGACGATGTTGAGGCTGTCCCGCCGCCGCTCGAAGCGCAGCTCGGTCTGCCCCGTCTGCATCGTCTGCCCGGTCAGGCGGTGGTCGCGGGGCACGCGGCAGACCAGATCGTACGCGGTCCACAGGTCGCCTTGCTCCGCGTCGTCGGGCTGCTCGTCGAATGAGCTGACGACTCGCTTGGCCAGCGCCCGCAGCCCCTGCTCGCCCACCGCGCCGTTGACCTGGGCGAGGAACAGCCGCTGCGTGACCGGGCTGTACCACACCGCCCCGAAGGCCTCGGTGTCGGATGTCCAGTGGAACGACTCGAGGCTCGAGAGGTCGCGACCGCCCTTGGTTACCAGGCGGATGTCGCGCTCGGAGGTGAACTCCACGCGGCTCTTGCGCGCCTTGCGCTCGAGCTGGGTGAGGTAGCGCTCGAGGGTGGCTCCGGCGTCCACGCGCTTCTCGCGCGCGGCGTCGAGCCACTTCACCTGGAGCCGGGGCAGCTCGGCGTCGTTGAGCCACAGGTCGCCGCTGGCGGGGTCCATGCCGATCTTGGTGTAGAACCACTCCGCCGGCGCCACAAACCGCATGCGCTGCCATCCGAACTCGCGCCACGCTGATACCATGGGAAGGGATCCGCCTTCTCGTGTCCTACTAGCCGCGCCCGGAGAGACCTGTCATCGACGCTGTCCTGCTTGGATCCGGCACCTCGGTGGGCGTCCCATTCCTGGGCTGCGACTGCCCCGTCTGCACCTCGTCCGACCCGCGCAACACACGGCTGCGCTCGTCGCTCCTGTTTCGCCGGGAAGAGGTCCGCGTGCTGATCGACTGCGGCCCCGACTTCCGCGCGCAGGCGCTCAGGGAGGGGCTCGCCCGGCTCGACGTGGTGGTGCTCACACACCACCACGCGGACCACATCTTCGGCCTCGACGACCTCCGCCTCCTGATGCTCCGCCAGCGCCGGCCGATGCCCATCCACGCCCGGCCGGAGACGCTCGACACGGTGCAGCGGATCTACGCGTACGCCTTCGACGGCCGCGACACGGGCTCGTTCAAGCCGACCTTCGAGCTGCACCCGGTGCCAGATGATACCACCGTGTTCGATGCCGCCGGGATCTCGATTCGGCCGGTGTGGGCCGAGCACGGGTCCGAAACCGTGCTCGGCGTGCGGGTGGGCGACTTCGCCTACGTGCCCGACGTGAAGCGCTTCCCGCCCGAATCTATGCAGAAGCTGGCCGGCCTGGACACGCTGGTGCTCGACGGCCTGCGCAAACGGCCGCACACCACGCACCTGGGTCTCGAGGAAGCGCTGGCCGTGATCGCCGAGCTGCGCCCGCGGCAGGCCTTCCTCACCCACCTGACCCACGACTACGACCACGGCGTGGACGAGGCGTCGCTCCCGGATGGCGTGAGGCTGGCGTACGACGGGCTGGTGGTGCCGGTGGCCGGATGACCGGTCAGGTCTGCACCAGCACCTCGCAGCGGTCTTCGTTGAGGTAGGCGCCGTCGGCGCGGAAGAGGGCGATGCGGAACCGCCCCACCCCCTGCGCCACGTTCAGCGGCAACGCCCAGGCGGGCTCCGCGCGGTCCACCGCCACCACCCGGCGGCCCCGTGCGGGGACCGGCTCGATGGGGATCTGCCACGAGATCAGCACCCCCCGCTCCACCTCCAGGGTCAGCTCCGCCGAGGCGCCTTCGAGCGCGTGCGGCGTCGGGTTCTCCACCGCCACTTCGAGCGCCAGCGGCGCGCCGGCCGCCAGCGTGTCGGCCAGTGGGCGCAGCACCGGCCGCGCGTACACGACTTCGGGGATCATTCCATCACCGCCACCACCGGCTCCACGGGCGTCTCCGCGGGATGCTCGTGGGGCACCCACAGCGCCAACAGCAGCGCCACCGCGCAAAGCGCGGCGCCCACATAGAAGGGCACGCCGCGGCCCCAATCATACAACGCCCCGCCGCCCAGCGGGCCGAGAATCCGGCCGATGCTCCCCAGCGACTGCGACACGCCGAGCACCTCGCCCCGCCGCGCCGCCGGGGCGTAGAAGGTCAGCAGCACCGGCAGCACCACCCAGCCCAGCGCGTTGCCGGCCGAGAGCGGCGTCAGCAGCAGCACCATGCGGCCGAGGCTGTGCGCCAGCGGCAGCGTGGCCAGCCCCACGATCATTAGCCCCAGGCCAGCCTGCAGCAGGCGCGTCTCGCCGTAGCGCTTCACCAGCGGCCGCACGGCGCCGCCCTGGACCAGGATCGCCAACACCCCGATCCAGGCGAAGACTTTCGCGATGGCCACCTGCGCGGCGGCCATGTCGCCCACCTGGTGCACCTGCAGCCCCTCCACGTCCACCACGAAGTAGGGCATCACCGCGTGCATCACGGCGAACCCGGAGGTGCTGACCAGCATGATCAGCAGCAGCCGCGCCAGCACCGGGTCACGGAACGCGTCGGCCAGCGCGTTCAGGTCCAGGAGTCGCAGCTTGCGCGCGTGGCCGCGCTCTTCCTCCGGCAGCGATTCGTGGAGCACCAAGCCGGTGAGGATCAGCGTCACCAGCGAGCAGATCGCCGCCAGGCTGCCGATGGCGATGCTGCCGCCGTGGGGCCCCCACCACTGGGTGCCGAAGTGGCCGGCAATGCCGCCGAAGGCGGGGCCGAAGACGAACCCCAGCCCGAACGACACGCCGATGATGGCCATCGCGTGGGAGCGCTTCTCCTTGGGCGTGACGTCGCTGATGTAGGCCTGCGCGGTGGAGATGTTGGCCCCGCCGAAGCCGTCGATCAGCCGCGCCGCGAAGAGCACGGCCAGCGACCTCGAGAACGCGAACAGCACGTGCGCGACAAACGAGGTGAACAGCGAGTAGAGCAGGACCGGCTTCCGGCCGACGCGGTCCGACCAGCGGCCGAGCAGCGGCGCGAAGACGAACTGCATGATGGAATACGACGCAACGAGCAGCCCCTGCACCTTGCCGCTGGCCTGGTAGAGCTTGGCATACACCCCGAGCTGCGGCACGACCAGGCCGAACGCCAGCATGTCGAAGATGACGATCAGGAAGATGATGCCGAGGCGGCTGCGCTGCATGGGGGAGGGTCCCGGCCCGGGAGGTTATCTTGCCGCCGGGCGGGGATCGCGTAAAGACGAGCGTCGCCCACCGCGGTCCGGCCGGCGCAGCAGTCTTGCAGCCTTCGGACACCATACACACTCTGTGCGTGGAAGTGCGGCGCGAAGGCGGACAGGGCAGTGCGGCGGACGCGATGCCGGCGGTCCGCGGGATGGAAGTGGTGGCAGGCAAGATGTATGTATGGTATCCCCAGACTGCAGGCTGCCTGATCCACGAGGTTTTGGTGGTCTCCAGGATGGTCACGGTGGACTATTACGAACGGGGTCGCCAAGTGGGCCGAGACCAGACCGGGCTAGCCGTCACCCCGAGGAGCGCTTATCATGGAGCCAGGCGCTCGACATGTGCACGCCGACGAGGGTCAGCGCTCGGTGCCGATCACGTTCGGCCGTCTGCCTGACGCGGGAGAGGATGCCGTCATGGATGAAAGCGCTGTGGCCCTATCTGCCGAGCAACTTCGGTTCTTCGCGACCTTCGGCTATCTCGCCTTCCCCGGCGCCCTGCTGGCCGAGGTGGCCGGCGTCACGGCCGCTTTTGAGGAGGTCTGGACCAGGCACGGCGGTGGCCACTACGGCAGCCGCCACGAGGGCCGGGCGCGATCCTGCATCGTGCCGTTCATCGACCAGCACGAGCATCTGGCAGCGCTGGTGGACCACCCCGTAGTGTTGGCGATCGGCCGCTCCGTGCTGGGCGATGACTTCAACTACATGGGCAGCGATGGCAACTACTACGTCGGCGACACCGGCTGGCATTCCGATGGCTGGCACCCGCTCATCCGCCACCTCAAGATCGCCTTCTACCTCGACCCGCTGACCCGCGACACGGGCTGCTTGCGCGTGATTCCCGGCAGCCACCGTGTCGGCGAGGGCTACAGTGAGGACCTCCAGCGCGAACTGGGTGGCTGTCGCGAGCTACTGGGCGTTGAGCCGCAGCAGGTGCCGGCTGTCGCCCTGGAAGTCACCCCTGGCGACCTGGTCTGCTTCAATCACAACACCAAGCACGCTGCCTTCGGCGGCGGTGCGCGGCGGAGAATGTTCACGATCAACTTGAGCCAGCGCTATCCCGACGAACGGCTCGGCGAGTTGCGCGACTACATCAGCGGGGCGGCGCGGTTCTGGATCGACCGGGTCTACGGTGAGGCGATGGTGGCGACCGCCGGGCCGGAGCGGCAGCGGCATCTGGAGCAAGTGATGGCCAACGATGCGCACCTGGCGGAGTTGAGCCGGCAGGCCCGCGCGAGCATGAGCGAGCCGTCGCGGGGCTGAGTGTGCCGCTGCCGTGACGTGGGCGGCGCGGCAGACGCACAGCACTACGTCCGTCCTGGGGCACCATACACATTCTGTGCTTGGACATGCAGTCATGGGACACCATACACATTCTGCAGTCCTGCGACACCATAGACATTCTGTGCTTGGACATGCGGCGCGAAGGAGAACAGGGCAGTGCGGCGGACACGATACCGGCGGTCCGCGGGATGGAAGTGGTGGCAGGCCAGGGAATATGTATGGTGTCCCCGGACTGATGTATGGTGTCCCCGGACTGGGGATTGGGCAGGGATATGTATGGTGTCCCCGGACTGGAGCATCAGCGCGGGAACACCCTGTTCGTCTTCGGCCCCGCGCCGCCGTAGCGACGCAGCGGCGCCTTGGAGTCACAAGTGCTCGTGCTCCGTGCCTGCCTGCTGGTACTTATCGTCGCCCCCGCAGACCAAGCCGACCCGCTTGTTGGCCTGCCGGCGGCGTTCACGGCCGCTCGTGCGTTCGAGGGCCTCCCAGACCTCGGACTGGAGTACGTTGGCCTGGACCGCGGCGCGGACGTGCCCCGCTATGACTGGCCCACCTACCACGTACGCAGCGTAGACGCTCGGCGAACTGCTCAGGGTTGGGCCGTGGATCCCTGGTCGGGCAGTGTGGTCGGCTGGGAGGACGACGCCCTTGCCCCGGACACGCAACAGCGGGATGCTGCTTACTGGGAGTCTCGGCGCCGCGAGGGGATGTTGCCGTTGTCGGCCTTGCAGCGGTCCGCGATCGAGTGCTTACGCAGCAGAGTCCCAGGTGTGGACCTCACAGCCTACGGCTACCACGACTACGCGGGCCGGCAGACGCCACCCACTACGTTCAGGGACTCATACTGCTTTCAGTTCACGCGTACCCGTCGCCTTCGTGGCTCGGACGGGCCGTTCGGCCAACCGGTGCGCGCTTACGAAGTGTGCGTCCTTACGGGATCTGGCAAGCCCTATGCGTGGTGGCGGGGACCGCCGACGGACCTCGACCTACCGACGCCGCGAACGAGCGCTGAAGAGGCGGAGAGCGCCTCGCTGGCGCTACTGAACCGACCCGGCGTTGCCTACGTCCGCTGTCTGCGCACCGTGCTCACCGCGGTGCCGTCCTGCCGGCTGCCGGGGCCGACCGCCCTCTGCTGGCGGGTGTCGGTCGAGTTCCTGACGGCGGCGAAGTTCCGTGGCGTAGGCCAGGAGCACACCGACGTCCCGTTGGGAATGGTCACCATCGACGCGATGACCGGCGCCGTCCTCGAAGTGGATATGGGTGTGGGCGTCAGCAACGACACACCGGTGCTGGTGCCCACGGCCGACGAGTTGGCGGCATTCCGCAGCACGCCGACACGCCCTCGGCCGGTGGTCTGCAAGCTGTTCCTGAACGGCGTTGACTTCCTCCTCTGTCCTCCTGCCATAGAGGCTGGCGGCGAGCCCTGCGTTGCGGAAGCCTTCGCCTGGCAGCTCGGCGTCCGCGTCTACCGTCACGACGACGGGCGCCTCCTCCGCGGCGTGCGCGAGGTCGTCCTGCCCGCCGACCAGGTCGTCATCCGCAACAACGAGGCTTACTATCCCCTCGGCCCCCTCGCCACCGCCGCCAACGCCACGGTACTGTGGAACAAAGAGACCGGCGAGCTGCGCATCACCTGCCCGTACAAGGGCGGTCTGCTGGACCACATGGCGGACTGGGACTG
>JACPDV010000622.1 GCA_016183835.1 Armatimonadota bacterium | reverse complement strand
GCGAAGCCAAAGTCGGCAGCGCGATCCGGCCCCCTCTCCTTGCCAAGGAGAGGGCTGGGGTGAGGTCCCGTCCCGCCTTGCTGGTGTTGGACCTCCCCCTGCCCCCTCCTTGGCAAGGAGGGGGTGCATACAGCATGGGACCGGCGCGACTTTGACTTCGCCCTGCCGGAACCGCAGGGCGTGCGGTGTGTCCGGCGAAACCGGCGGCGGGAGTCGTACCATGCCGAGGTTCCGCGAGGTCCGCTGGGAGCACATGTTCCAGGACGAGCTGAACGAAGCGTTCGAGGAGTGTCCGGCGGTCTGGTTCCCCTACGGCCTGTGCGAGCCGCACGGGCCGCACAACGCCATCGGGCTCGACGCGCTCAAGGCCCACGCGGTCTGCTGCCGCGCGGCGCAGCTCGGCGGCGGGATCGTGGCGCCGGCCGACTTCTGGCACTGCCACGAGAGCGGCGGCTATGCCGTCTGGGGGCATCGCTGGATCGGCCAGGCGCGCACCTTCCTGACCTGCCTGCCGCCCTGGCAGCACTTCAAAAACGTGGCCTACCACATCCGGCAGGCCGCCGCCCACGGCTTCCACGCCGCCGTCTTCCTCACCGGCCACTACGGGCCGAACTGGGAGGACCTGAAGACCCTTCTCGACCTGCTCCAGCCGCACTTCGCCATGCGGCTCTACGGGCTCCCCGACTTCGAGTGCAACCAACCGGGCTTCGACGGCGACGGCGCCTCGGGCGATCATGCCGGCAAGGTCGAGACCTCGCTCCTCTGGGCGCTCGAGCCTGACGGCGTGGACATGAACCGGCTCCCGGCGGAGGGCGACCCGAGCGGCGCGCCGTGGTTCGCGATGGGGCCGAACGCGCGCGAAGCCGACCGCCTGATCGGCGCGCGCATGGCCGAGGACGAGGCCGCCTGGCTGGTGCGCAAGATGCGCGACCTGATGGACGACTACGGCGACCGCCAGCCGACGCGGCTGAGCTTCGGGCAGTTGGAGGCGCTCTGGCGCGAGGTCGTGGAGCCGGCGCTCCCGACGTTCCGCACGATGCAGGACGACTGGGGGCAGACCGAGGGCGTGCCGGCGGAGTCGCAGTGGGCGTACAACTGGCGGATCGGGCAGTAGGAGGCGTGTCGCCCCGCTCCGGCCCCCTCTCCCGCCGGGAGAGGGTTGGGGTGAGGGAGTTGCGCGAGCGCCTCGGCCGGGCCCTCACCCCCACCCTCTCCCGGCGGAAGAGGGCGTCGGACGGCCGACAGCCCGCCGTGTTTGGCCGCCCGGCCTGCCGGGTACCGCACCGTTCAGGTCGTCTCGGAGCCCGCCATGCGACTGATCCTGATCCCCGCCGTGCTCCTGGCCCTCGCCGGCTGCGTCCAGGCCCAGCAGTGGGCCCCGCCCACGCCACGCCCCACGACCGGCCTCAAGCCGCTCTGCGACATGACCGCCGATGACCGCTACAAGGGCGAGGACGGCGGGCTCTACGGCGGCGGGCGGAATGAGCCGCCGCAAGCGCACCTCGACGCCGCCCTGGCCCTCGCCCGGCGGGTGCGCGAGGAGGCGGCCGGCGGCCGCGCGGCGTTCGTCTCCATCGGCATGAGCAACACCACCCAGGAGTTCTCCGCCTACATGCGCCTGGCGGCCGCGGACCGCACTCGCGCGCCCTGGCTGGTGCCCATCGACGGCGCACAGGGCGGCGCCGACGCCGCCGCCTGGCTGACGCGCGACCAGTGCTGGGAGAATCTCCACTGGCGTGTGGTGAACGGCGGCGTGCGGCCCGAGCAGGTGCAGGTGGTGTGGCTGAAGCAGGCCCTCGCCGGCCCGGCCCGACTGGGCGCCTACCCGGCCCACGCCGACGTGCTCCGCACCGACATTGCCCGGGCGCTGGCCAAGCTCAAGCAGCTCTATCCCAACCTCAAGCTGGCCTACCTCTCCAGCCGCATCTACGCCGGCTACGCGAAGACGCAGCTCAACCCCGAGCCGTACGCCTACGAGGGCGGCTTCGCGGTGCGGCGGCTGATCCTCGACCAGATCGCCGGGAAGCCCGAGCTCAACTGGGACCCGGCCAAGGGCGAGGTGAAGCTGCCGCTCCTCCTCTGGGGCCCGTACCTGTGGGCCGACGGGACGACCGCCCGCGCCGACGGGCTGCAGTGGCTGGCCGACGACCTCCGCGCCGCCGACGGCACGCACCCCAGCGACACAGGCAAGCAGAAGGTGGCGAAGCTGCTGCTCGACTTCTGCCGGCAGGATCCCACCGCACGGATGTGGTATCTGGCGGATCCAGGATGAACTGGAGACGTGCATGACCGCCGACGACCTCGCCCGCCCGTTCCTCGAGCTGTCCGTCTGGCGCCTGTCCGAGGACTACCTGCCCAAGCTCCGCCGCTGCCTGGACGAGCTGTCCGAGGAGCAGGTCTGGTGGCGGCCGAACGAGCAGTGCAACAGCGTGGGCAACCTGCTCCTGCACCTGGCGGGGAATCTGCGGCAGTGGGTGATCGCCGGGGTGGGCGGCGCGCCCAACCATCGCGATCGGCCGGCGGAGTTCGCCGCGCGCGGGCCGGTGCCGAAGGCGGAGCTGCTGGCCGGGCTCGAGGCGGCGGTGAGCGAGACCTGTGCCGTGATCCGCCAGGTGAAGGCGGACGACCTGCTGCCGCCGCGCCGGATCCAGGTCTACGACGACCAGACGCCGCTGTACGCCATCTACCATGTGGTGGAGCACTTCGCGGGGCACACGGGGCAGGTGCTCTACATCACCAAGCTGTTGGGCGGGGTAGACCTGGGGTTCTACGGCTACCTGAACCCTTGACCGCCGGCGGAAGGTCATTCGCGCTGGTTCGACGAATCCGGAACTGCACGGAGAGGGCAGATGGGTCGCCTCCACCTGGGCATCAACCTCGAATTCGTGCGCCACGACGACAAGCCGTTCGAGTGGGCGGTGGCGAAAGCCGCCGAGCTGGGCTACACCCACGTCGAGCCGATGCTCCACTGGGGCCGCGAGTTGCTCAGCGAGGCAGGTTACTTCCACAGCGTCTCCATGCTCGACGACCCGCTCCGCATCGTGCGCGCCTGCGAGGCCAACGGCGTTGCGCTGTCGGGCTTCTCGGCGCACACGCCGCTGACCAAACCCGAGATCGGCGTCGAGTACCTCAAGCAGGCGATCCGCTTCGCCGCCGAGTGCGGCGCGCTTGTGGTCAACACCGACGAGGGGCCGAAGCAGCCCTGGACGAGCAGCGACGAAGACCACGTGCTGATGCGCTACACCCTGATGGAGGCGGCGAAGGTGGCGGAGCCGCGCGGGGTACTGATCGGCCTGGAGTGCCACCAGCAGTACAGCCGCACGCCGGCCGGCCTGCGGCGGATCCTGGAGCTGGTGGACAGCCCGGCCATCGGCGCCAACTTCGACACGGGCAACAGCTATCTGGCCGGCGAGGACCCGTACCCGTGGCTGGAGAGCCTGCTGCCGGACCTGGTGCACCTGCACGCGAAAGACATCACGCTCCAGCACTCCGAGGCGGAGCGCGGGAAGGTGACGGGTACGCCGGTGGGCTGTGCCTGTGGCGACGGGGTGATCGACTGGGCGCGGGTGGCGGAGCTGTGCCGGCGGGCGCCGCGGGAGATCGTGTTGTCGGTGGAGTGCGGGACGGTGGAGCAGGCGGCGCGGTCGGTGGGGTGCCTCGGTACCCTGGTCTGATCCTAACCCCCCGGCCCCCTTCCCCACGGGGGAAGGGGGTGGCGAAGG
>JACPDV010000609.1 GCA_016183835.1 Armatimonadota bacterium | reverse complement strand
TCGCGGGTGGTCACCAGCACGCGCCGGCCCGCGCCCAGGTCCGGATACGCCTCCGCCGCGGTGATGAAGCCGGGCAGACGGCGCCGCCACAGCAGACTCCCGTCGAGCTTGACGGCCGCCAGCTCGGCCTGGTCGGACCAGGTGAGCAGTTCGGCGGCGCCGTCGCCGTTCACGTCGCGGAGCACCGCGCCGGCGACCCGCACCGAACTCGGCCCGGCCGGCCGCACGGACAGCTCGTTCATCCCGAGGGCGCCCGGCCACACCGCCGCGCGGAAGGTCAGCCGCACCCACCGCGCCGCGCCGCCGATCTCGCCGCAGGTCCAGCGCAGGATCGGCCAGACGGTGCCCTTGTGGATGTTCTCGTAAGTGCGGTCGGCGGCGAACGTGAGGCTCGTCGCCCGGCGGTCGGCCTGGAAGCCGTCATTGCTGAGCTCGGCTTCCACCGCGCGCGACGCGGGAAGCGAGGCGGCCGGCGCGATGGTGTTGTAGCCGCCAAACTGCCCCACCTGGAAGTCGATCAGCCGCAGTGGCCGGGATTCGCGCAGGTCGAGGGTGAGGGTCACGTCGCCGGCGGGCCAGGTCACGGTGGGGCCGCGCGGGATGATGCGGTCGAACAGCGAGCCGATCTGCCCTGCGCCCGGCGGCGTGCTGGTCAAGACCGGCGCGGCGGCCGCATCGGGGAGCGGCGCAAACGGCTCGGCCCGCCAGAGCACCTTCGCCCCACCGCCCGCCGCGGGCGCGTTGCCCGGATGCGACGCCGGCTTCGCCGCGCCCCACAGCCGCTCCAGCGCCCGGCTCACCTGCGGGTCGGCGACCTCGCCGAGGGCCTGTCCGTCGAGCTTGACCACCGTGCCGCCGGCCTGCACCGTCCCGCCGGAGCCGGCGTAGAGCATCACCCCGTCGGTCTCAAACGGGCCGACCCGGAGCGGACCCTCGCCGGTGCGGACCGCGAGGAGCGCCAGCTCGTCCTCGCCGCGCGCCGTGCCGCGGACCAGCAGCGCGTTGTCGCCCACCGGCCTGGCCTCCAGCGCCGCCGGATGGCCGGAATCATAGCTGTAGACCAGGTTGCGATACACGGCGGTCGCGCCCGCCGCGCCGTCGAGCAACCGGCTCTCGCGGAGCAGCGTGGGCACCGCGGCGCCCTCCTGCTCGCGTCCGCCGTCGAGCGACAGGCGGACGGCGTCGGCGTTCACCACCCGCATCGCCGCGTCGCCCTCACGCGCCAGCATCCCGTCGCTGAGCAGCTCGGCGCGCTGTGGCGTGCGGAACGAGCAGGTCAGCGCCGCCTGCCCGGCCCGGTTGGCGCGGAGGAGGTCGATCAGCACGAACCGGCGCCCGCGGCGCCAAAAGAGATGCCGGGTCCAGTCGCACGGGCCGGCGTTCGGCAGCTTCGTGGCGGTGAGGCCGAGCCGCGGCCCGCTGTGCAGCGCCAGCAGCTCCGCGGCGGCCGGGCTCGGCACTGCGTTCAGCCCGTCGCTGCAGTACACGGCCGAGCGGTGCAGGTTGCCCGACTTCTCGCTGTTCGAGTGCAGCCACACGTGGCCGAGGTCGTCGTAGCGGATCAGGTTGTTGTTGTCCAACGGCAGCACGTTGTCCGAGCCGATGGGCTGGTAGCCCTGGAGCAGCAGATACTGCCCGTCGGGAGAGAAGTTGTCACGACAACAGATCTTCTCGAAGCAGCGCTCCTCCGGCACGAGGGTGTAGCGGCCGCTGTCGTTCCGCTCGTGGGCCAGGCGGGCGAAGCGGTACGGGCCGAGCGGCACCTTGACCACGCCGAGCAGCCGTTCGGGCGGCCGGGCGTCGCGGCCGGTGGCGAACATCCGCGCGCCGCCGAACTGCCGGCCCACGCCCCAGGTCCAGGGGTAAGCATTGGGCCAGTGCGCCGCCAGCCAGTCCCACCCAGCGCCGGGCTGGAAGTACCCCGCGGCTGACAGGATCCAGCCCCACGGCATGGTCTTGTAGACGTCGCCCGGGCGGCACTCCTCGTACGTGCCGGTGCCGGCGTAGAAGCCCTGGTTGTCGGTGGCGGCGTAGACGCGGAGCGCGGCGAGGGGGAGCTGCTCGCGGAGGTAGCCGTCCCAGCCGAACGCGAAGGCCTGGTCGAGCGTAGGCTCGGGGCTGCAGTAGATGGGGAAGCCCTCGAGGTCGTCGTGGAACGTGGTGCAGGCGTTCCTCCAGTACGCGCCGGTGCCGGCCCACCACTTCTCGATCAGCGCGCGGGCCTCGTCGTTGGGCTTGCCGCGGCGCCGGAGAAGCTGCACGGCGGCGGCGATGCAGGAGGTGCCCATCGTCTGGTGCCGCCCGCCGATCATGTTGCCATCGCCCCGGCACCACCACAGGCCATACGACAACTGGCAGGTGGTGAACAGCGCCTGGTCGAGCCGGAGCCGCTCCTCGGGCGTGCCGGCGGGGGAGTCCTGGAGCAACTGCACGTCGCGCACCCAGCGCTCGATGCCGTAGTCGCCGGCATCGAACCAGCCGCGCCCGTTGGCGGCGGCGAGGACCTGCGCCACGCCCTGCTGCGCCGCGTCGGCCGCGCCGGTGAGGACGTAGCGCTGGGCATGGGTTGAGACGTTCGAGAAGCGCTGCAGGGCGCCCGGCGTGAGGTGCGGCTCCATCACGTTGGGCGGGCGATGGTCGGCGGCCGCGCCGAGCAGCCCGGCCAGCCGCGCCGCGCCGGCCAGGCAGCCGTCCGGCGAAGACGCCTCCACCACCACGGCGTTGGTCCCCGGCCCGAACGGCGCAGCGACCGGGCGGATCACGAAGTTGTCCTCGCCGGGATACGCCGCGTCGCCGAAGCTCAGGTAGCCGCCGTAGAGCGGCAGGATCGCCGCGTTCGTGTGGATCCCGCCCACCAGCACGACGGTCCGCTCCGTCACGGCCGGCACGAAGCTCAGACCGCCAAGCGCCAGCGCGGCGGACGGCTCCACCCGCTCGGCCTTCGCCCCGGCGCCCCGCAACGCCGCGACGATCGGCTCGGCGGCCGCGGCGTCGGCCACCACGGCGACGTTCTCCACCGGGATCGGCTCGCCCCACTCGCGCGGGAGCATCGCCGGGTCGGCCAGGATCCCCGCCAGCAACACCGCACTGATACCTGTCATGACACTGACCTCACGTGGACGTAGCGCACGCCGAGCCGCTCGCCCTCGACATCCAGCCAAGCCTCGAACCGTTGGTCGCCGGGCTCGAGCCGGAGGCGCTCGAAACCGTAGGTCGACAGCCCGCGGCTGACCGCGCGCTCGAGCGCCAGCGGGCCGCACTGCACGTGCAGCGTGGCGGGCCCGCGCAGGGCGGGAAGGTCGAGCACCACGTTGTACTCACCACCCTGCGCCACCCGCACCGGCCAGAAGCCGGGGTGCCGCTCGTCCCAGCCGCCCTCCTCGCCGTACAGCCGCCAATCCTGCCAGGTGAGCGCCACCGGTTCGCCGTCGGGCGGGTCGAGGTGGATCGGCGGCATGGCGTAGTTCTCCTCCGGCGTGGCCCCGCGGGTGGAGGAGACGTCGTCGAACCAGGCGTCATACTCCGCCTTCAGCTCGGCGGTCACCTCCCACAGCTCGGCGGCGAGATCGTGCTCCTCGTGCGGGTCGGCCTCCAGGTCGTACAGCTCGTCGCGGCCCGTGTGGTGCGGCGAGTACCACTTGTAGCGCTGCCGGAGCATGGCGGCGTTGCGATAGCGCTGTGGCACGTCGCCGCGATGCCACTGCATGCCGATGCCGCGGTCCGGCCAGTCGGCTGGGTCCATCGCGCCGGTGAGCAGCGGCGCCAGGTCCACGCCGTCGATGACGCGGTCCGTGGGTGCTTCGGCGCCGCACAGCCCGGCGAAGGTGGGCAGCCAGTCGATAGGATTGGCCAGCCGGTCGACGTCCTGACCGGCGGGGAAGGCGCGCGGGTAGCGGAGCAGCGCCGGCGCGCGGACGCCGCCCTCGTACAGGTCGCCCTTCCGCCCGCGCAGGCCGCAGTTCCAGCGGTCGCGGTCGCCCGCCATGGCCGACGGGCAGGGGCCGTGGTCCGAGGTGAACAGCACGATGCTGTCGTCCGCCAGGCCGAGCTCGTCGAGCCGCGCCAGCAGGCGGCCGACGTTCCAGTCGATGTTGGCCACCATGCCATACAGCCGCGCCCAGGGCTCGGGCAGGTCGCCGGTGCGGTACGGCTCCACCCACTCGTCGCCGATCTCGAGCGGCGTGTGCGGGGCGTTATAGGCCAGGTAGCAGAACCACGGCACCGCCGCGTGGCGACGGACGAAGTCCAGGGCGGCATCCGAAAAGATGTCGGAACAATAGCCCTGCGTGTGGACGAGCCGGCCGTCGCGCAGGAGGTCGGGGTCGTGGTAGCTGTTGCGGCCCACGTTGCCCGGCTGCATCAGGCCGCCGCCGGTGTGCCAGAGGGTCTCGCCGAAGCCCTTGTCCGGCGGCCGGCTGGGCCAGGTGTCGCCGAGGTGCCACTTGCCGAACAGGCCGGTGGCGTAACCGGCGTCGCGCAGCACCTCGGCGAGAGTGCGCTCCTCGGGGTCCATGATGCTGCGGCCGAGATAGGTGTCGATGGCGCGGGTGCGGTAGGCGTGCCGGCCGGTCATCAGGCAGGCGCGGGCGGCGGTGCAGAGCGGGCCGGAGCAGTAGCGGGTGAGGCGCGTGCCCTCGTGGTGGAGTCGGTCGAGGCTGGGGGTGCGGGTGTGAGGACTGCCGTGCGCGGCGATGTCGCCGTAGGCCAGGTCGTCGCAGATCACGATCAGGAGGTTGGGACGCCGGGTGCTCATGGGGCGGATTGTAGCGGGTGGAGCGGGACGCGGCAAACGGGGTGTGGCGGACGCCGTTCCCGGCCGCATACTGGACTCGCGGGGGCCGACCCGGCCCCGGCGAACCGCCACATCACTCGGAGGATAGGGACCATGCGAAGACTGTCACTCGCCCTGCTGGCGCTGCCCCTGCTCGTGCTCGCCGCCGAGAAGTCCGGCCCGGAGCCGGGCGTCTCGCTCATGCTGGGCATCAAGCCGTTCAACCACGACGGCGACCGCTACTGCGTGACCTGCAAGACCGCCCCGAACCCGCTCGTCGTCGCCTTCGTGACGCACAACGACGAGGCCACGCAGAAGCTGCTCACCGCCGCAGAGAAGGCCTTCAAAGACGGCGAGGAGAAGCACCTCAACGTCGCTATCGTGCTGCCCGGCGCGGGCGAAGAGATCGACGCCCTCAAGCAGTGGATCCTCGACCAGAAGCTGACCGCCCCCGCGGCCATCGTCCCGGCGGACAACAAGACGCTCCAGACCTGGCACCTCAACCCCAAGGTGGCCAACACCGTGGTGTTCCTCAAGGAGCACAAGGTGGTGCGCACCGCCGTGGAGCTGAAGCTGGACGACCTTGCGGAGAATCTGAAGAGCATCGTGGGGTAGTCGCCCTCGCCGTGTGGGACCGGCGCCCTCGCCGTGTGGGACCGGCGCCCTCGCCGTGTGGGACCGGCGCCCTCGCCGTGTGGGCGCCCTCGCCGGTCGACCGGAGCCGGGCGAGGGCGCCCGGCCCACACGACGGCTCTACCTCACCTCGCGAGGGCGCCCGGCCCACACGGCGGCTCTGGCTCACCTCGTCGCCCGGCTGGCCTCGACAAGGGCGGTGCCGGCCGCCGCCACCGTCTCCGCCGCCGGCACCGTCTGGGCGCGGTCGAAGCGGAACCCCGCCAGGGCCTCCTCCAGCTTCGCCAGCTCGGGCCGGCCAGCCAGCTTGGCGCGGAGGATGCCCACCTTCTCGCAGGCGGCGATGCCCTCGCGCAGCCGCTCGAAACGGATGCTGCTCCGCGCGCCGGGGTAGACCAGAAAACAGTCGCCCGCCGGCCAGGTGACGTAGCTCGTGTCGTGCAGCGGATCCTCCACGAAGCTGTCGTAGGCCCAGCGGAGGAACCCGGTGTAGTGCTTTGCCGCGGCGTACCAGCCGAGCCAGGCGGCCTCGGCGGGCGGCGAGAAGACGAACGTATTGGGCCGGCCCGGTCCGCAGCAGACGTAGAAGGTGAGCTGCCGGCCGGCCCGCTCGCGCGCCTCGATCACCTCCGGCGGCACCTCGCCCTGGATGAACACGCAGTAGTCGTCGAGCCCGTCGTTGAGGCTCTCGTGCCAGTTTCCGGCCAGCGCCACGCGCAGGTCAGGCGCCGCGGCCTTGAGCAGCGCCATGGCGGGCTGCATCAGCTCGGGCGGGCGCTCGTCCATCGCGATCGCGGTGCGGCCGAGCCAGCCCTTGGCCTTCAGGTGCGCGCTGAAGTCGCGCAGGAACGGCTCCCAGTGCGCCGCGTACTCGGGCCGGTCGGGTCCGGCCACCAAGGCGCGCACCTCGCCGCCGGCCTCGTCCAGGTAGGCGTAGCGATTGGTCCACGGCACCAGCGAGAAGCAGTTGATCGACCCGCGGATGCCGCAGCGCATGGCCAGCTCGACGTACCGGTCGAAGTGGGTGTAGTCGTAGCGCCAGGTGCCGTCGGAGCGCTTGACCCAGTCGATCATGGCGTCGTAGGGGTCGTAGGTCTGCGTGCCCCACGGGCGGTCGATGAGGGTGGTGGTGATGCACTTCTGCCCGGCCTCGGCGAGGAGCCGCAGTTGCGGCTCGAGCAGCGCCAGGTGCTCGGGCGACCAGGGCTCGACGTGGTGGTAGCGGGCGACGGCGAAAGGGTTCTGCCACAGGTCGAGCCAGAAGCGCCACTGACCGGGCGCGGGAAGCGTCTGCGGGAGCACCTCCAGGGCCAGGTCGAAGGTCACCGGCGGCAGGCCGGCGGCGGTGGCGGTGAGCTGACCACGGTACACGCCCGGCTTCTGCTCGGCGGGCACGTCGAGGCTGACCCAGACCGGGCGCACGCTGCGGGCCGGCAGATCGAGCCGGGTGGCGGTGTCGAGGATGTCCGGCTGGAGGTGTCCGTCGGCGAGCACGTAGCGGACGAACCGGGCGCGGACGGCCCCCGCCGGGATGGTGGCGCCGTCGCCCTGGAGCGGCCCGGCGGCGAGGCGGAGCTGGTGCATCGGCTCGCGGCTCCAGAGCAGGAGCTGGGCCGACGCTCGATCACCCCGCCACGCCGTGCCGGACCACGCGGCCTCCTCCGCGACCTCCGGCACGCTGTCGCGGGGGTAGCGCAAGTCGAGCGACGCCACGGCGCCGTGCAGCCCCGGCGCGACCTGTTCCCACTTCCGCGCCCGCGCGGCGACGGTCTGGAGGGCCTCGGGGTCGCCGTGGAGCGCCTCGATCTCGACGATGTGCCCGCCGGCGACGTTGCTCGCGCTGTTCCGGGTGAACGTGACGCGGAGCGCCTTGAGGGTGGTCTCGGGGAAGACGAACAGCTCGCCGGCGGCGGACTGCGGGGTGGTGTTGGCCGTGTTGTCGGCGAGCCTGGTCCACGCCTCGCCGTCGGCCGAGCCTTCGATGAAGTACTGGTAGTAGCGATGGTTGTCCCAGAAGGTCCACAGGCGGACGGCGTTGACGGTTGCGGGCTGGGCGAGCGCAAGGGGCAGGTGGACGGGGAGGGTCTCGGCGGCCCAGTGGTCGCCGGGGTTGTCGTGGCGCCCGTCGAGGACGAACTGCGGGCCGCGGTCGCTCCAGTGGGGCGAGGCGTCGATCGTCGCGCCGAGGAGGAGGTTGGGGCAGTCGGCGAGCGGCGACGGGTCGGCGGGCTCGAACTCGGCGTGGGCGGGGACGGCGTTTGCTTCGTCCGGCAGGCCGGCGAGGATCAGGCAGCTTCCGAGGGCGGTGCAGCGGATGGCGGTGGGGAGCATCGAGGATCTCCGCGGGTATTCTCGCCGGAGATGGGCGGCGCGGCAAGATGTCGGGCCATCCGGCCCCCGCCTACCCGCCCAGCGCCGCGCACACCGCCTTCGCCAGCCCGGCGATGGTGCTCTCCTCCGCCGTCACCGTCGCCGGCAGCCCGAGCCGCGCCATCGTCTCCGCCGTCCGCGGCCCGATCGCCGCCAGGCAGACCCCTTCCAGCGATATGTCCGGCAGGAGCTCGTGGAAGTTCTCTACCGTGCTCGACGAGGTGAACGTCACCGCATCGATCTCGCCCGCGGCGAACCGCTCGCGCACCGCCGCCACGTCGCCCTGATCGAGCACCGTGTCGTAGAGCGGCAAGACCTCCACCGCCACGCCGTGCTCGCCCAGCGCCTGCGGGATGGTCTCCGCCGCCGCCGAGGCGCACGGCAGGAGCACCTTGCCCGCCTGGCTGTCGGGGAACTCGCGCACGAAATCCGCAGCACTGAAGCTGCTCGGCACGAAGTCCGCCCGCAGCCCGCGCTCCGCCAGCGCCGCCGCCGTGGCCGAGCCCACCGCCCCCAGCCGGCAGCCGCCCAGCACCCGCGCGTCCGCCCCGGCCTCACCCACCGCCGCGAAGAACAGCTCCACCGCGTTCGTGCTGGTGAACACCAGCCAGTCCACCGGCATCCGCGCCTCCACCAGCTCGCGCACGCGCACCGCCACGTCGCGGGCGCGGATCGCGATCACCGGGAACTCCACCACCTCCGCGCCCAGCTCGGCCAGCGCCTCGCCCAGCTCCGACGCCTGCGTGCGCGAGCGCGTCACCACCACGGTCCGCCCGTGCAGCGGCCGCGTCTCGAACCAACTGAGCTGCTCGCGGAGCCTGACCACCTCGCCGACGATGGTGGCGGCCGGCGGCTTCAGCCCGCTCTCGGCCACCTTCGCGCAGATGTCGGCGAGGGTGCCCACCACCGTCTGCTGCTCCGGCCAGGTGCCGCGCCGGACCACGGCCACCGGCGTGTCGGGCGCGCGGCCGTGGCCGATCAGCTGGGCGGTGATGGTCTCCAGGTTGCCGATCCCCATCAGGAAGACGAGCGTGTCGGCGGCGGCGGAGAGCCGGGTCCAATCCACCTGCGTCTCGGGCTTGTCGGGGTCTTCGTGCCCGGTGATGACGGCGAACGAGGTGGCCACGGCGCGGTGGGTGACGGGGATGCCCGCATACGCGGCGGCGGCGATGGCCGAGGTAACGCCGGGGACGACCTCGAACGCGATGCCGTGAGCGAGGCACTCGAGCGCCTCCTCGCCGCCCCGGCCGAAGACGAACGGGTCGCCGCCCTTGAGCCGGCAGACGCTCTTGCCGGCGAGCGCCAGCTCCACGATGCAGGCGTTGATCTCCTCCTGCGTGGCGACGTGGCGGCCAGGCCCCTTGCCGACGAAGACCCGCTCGGCATCGGGCCGGGCGAGGTCGAGGAAGGCGGGGTTGGCGAGGCGGTCGTAGACCACGGCGTCGGCGCGCTCGAGGATGGCTTTGCCGCGGACGGTGAGGAGGCCGGGATCGCCGGGTCCGGCGCCGACGAGGTAGACAGTGCCGATGGTGCTCATACCGCACTCGCTTGCTGGTTCGGACACCCCCTCCTTGCGAAGGAGGGTGCAGGGGGAGGTCCCGGACCAACTGACAAGCCGCAACGGACGGCTGGACCTCACCCCAGCCCTCTCCTTGGCAAGGAGAGGGGGCCGAATGCCCGTCCGGCCGCCGACGACGACGCCGATGAATGTGACGCACGCGCCCGCGACGGGAGGGGCTTACGGCGTCTCCGGCGGGTCCCCTGCGGCCGGGCTGAGGCCGCGGTCGGGGGAGGTGGAGACGGTCACCGGGGAGATGGCGGCGTCCGACACTTCGCTCATCCGCGGGAGCTCCGCTCCCTTGCGGCGAGCAGAGACTGCCGTGTCGATCGCTTTGGCCAGCCGCGCGGCACCCGGGGTGTCCTGGTGCAGTGAGAAGCGCCCTCGTAGCGTGCGCACTACCCAGCAGGGCCGCTGCAA
>JACPDV010000608.1 GCA_016183835.1 Armatimonadota bacterium | reverse complement strand
CGTGATCCCCAGGCACCAGTGCACCGCGTTGATCAGCAGCCGCTGTAGCGGCACCGCCTCGAAATCCTCCGGATGGCCCAGCGTGGTGAAGAACGCCCGAGCACCGTACGTGTTGGTCCAGGTCCACGCCACCGGCTGGTCGGGCGCCGGGATGCGCGGCTCGATGGCGTGGCCGATCAGCAGCGGCACCGCGTCCGCAGGCGGCCACTTCGGCACCACGTGGTAGAGCCACGAGCGCACGTGGAACTCGCCCGTCACGCCGGCCATGATCGGCTCAGTCTCGGCGCCGGGCGCCACCGAGACATCGGTGGTGGACTGGTGGCCGTAGTGCGTGTGGCCGTCGACGCCCCAGCCGGGCGGCGCGCCGAACACGTCGCCGGCCCAGCCGTTCCAGGCTTCGCGCGGGTCGCCTTCGGGATACTTGAAGCCGTGCGACGTGGTGCGGAAGCCCATCACCGGCTTGCCGGCGTGGAGATACTGCTCGATCCACTTGAGCTGCTCGTCGGGGAGCCGGCGCCAGCGGAGGTAGAAGATGGCCAGGTCGGCGTCGGCGAGCGCCTCCAGGCCGGGGATGTTCTCCTCGGCGTTCTGGTCGGGCTGCGCGGGGCACCAGGTGGTGCGGAGGTCGTAACGGGCGGACAGCTCGGCGGCGAGCTTGGGCAGGGTCATCTCCCCGCCATACTCGTGGTCGCCGGTGACGACGACCACGTGCGGTTGCGGCATGTCTACGTCTCCTCTGCGGTCAGTACGGCCACTCTCGCTGGAGCGGCTGCTCGATGCGGATCATCCGGCGGATGAGCGCCCGCCGCGCCGCGTCCAGTGCTTCGGCGTGGCCCGGATCGGCGGACACGTCATGGTACTCCCAAGGGTCCGTCGTGAGATCGAAGAGCCGCTCGGTGCCGTTCGCCTCGGCGACGTACCGGTAGCCCGGCAGCCGCAGCGAACGCCAGCCGAAGTGCTCACACAGCCCCAGCCCGTCGCCGGCGCACTCGGTGCGCTGCGCGGTCACCGGCAGCAGGTCGCCCTGCACCACCGGCGGGATCGGGATCCCCGCCAGGTCGAGCAGCGTGGGGACGATGTCGACGCACTCGACGATGTCGTCCACGCGCCGGCTCGCGCCGCCGAGCCGCTCCGGCACACGCCAGAGGAGCGGCACGCGGCTGATCACATCCGGCGCCCAGTGGCCCTTGCCGAAGCGGAGGTGCTCGCCGAGCCACTCGCCGTGGTCGCTGGTGAAGACCACGATGGTCTCGTCGGCCAGTCCCAGCTCCTGCAGCCCGTCGAGGACCCGGCCGACCCAGTGGTCCACCTCGCTGATCATGGCGTAGTAGCCGACGGTGGCCTCGCGGATGAGCTGGTCGGTGAGCCCCTCGGGCCGGCGCGCCTCCAGCTCGGGCGGGAACGCGGGCACGGGCATGTCGGCGGGGTCGTAGAGGTCGAGGTAGCGTTGCGGCGCGACGAGCGGTGAGTGCGGCGAGTAGAAGCCGGAGAAGAGAAAGAACGGCTCGCCGCGATGCTGCCGCAGGTACTCGAGGCTCTGCCGGCCGACGAAGGCGGTGTGGGTGAGGTCGTCGGGGCCGGGGAAAGCGATCGGCTCGCGGTCGGTCCGCGGCGGGTGGGTCAGGCCGTCCGAGCAGCCGAGCATCCGCTGCCAGACTTCGGTCACGGGTGGCAGGCCGAGGCTGATGGAATCGAGGTGTTGAGGCGCGAGCCGGCGGACCCAGGCGCGATAGGCGTCGTCGTAGCAGCCGGGCTCGTCCGACAGCTCCAGGTGGTGGAAGCCGTAGTCCGGGTGCGGCCAGCGGTGGTCCCGGTTGGAATGCGGGAGGAAGTGGAGCTTGCCGACGAGGCCGTTGTGGTAGCCGTAGTTGCGGAGCATGCGCGGGAGGGTGAGGGTCTCCTCGGGCACGGTGACGGCCATGTGGCTGAGGCGCAGCGTGGAGCAGTACTGGCCGGTCAGGGCGCTGATGCGGCTGGGCATGCAGACGGGGTTCTGGGCGATGCAGGTGCGGAAGTTGCAGCCGTGCGAGGCGAGGCGGTCGAGGTGGGGGGTGTGGATCAGGGGGTTGCCGTTGGCGGCGAGGGTGTCCCAGCGCTGCTGGTCGGTGTAGAGGAAGAGGATGTTCGGACGGCGCATGGGGCGGTCGGTTCGGCGGGGCACCGGAGTGTCCTTTGTTGCGAGTCTGCTACCTGACACCCGGCGAGATGGGCGCATGGTGCGGGGAGAAACCGTCTCGGAACCACCAGAGACGCCGGAGGAAACGGATGAGCACACACGGTACGGCCGAAGCCGCCACGACCGAACACGAGCTGGTCATCACGCGCGTCATCGACGCGCCGCGCGAGGCGGTGTTCAAGGCGTGCACCGATGCCGGCAGCCTGATGCACTGGTGGGGACCGAAGGGCTACACCATGTCGGAGTGCCACCTGGACCTGCGCCCGGGCGGTGAGTTCCGCTACGCCCTGCGCTCCCCCGAAAGCGGCGAGATGCGCGCCAAGTTCGTCTACCACAAGATCGTGGAGCCGGAGCGACTGGTCTTCTCGTTGGCCTTCACCGACGAGGAGGGCAACCCGGTGCATCCCCCGCAGAGCCCGACCTGGCCCCTCCATATCCTGATGACCCTGACGCTGACCGAAGAGGACGGCAAGACGACCCTCATGCTGCACGGCGCCCCCACTGGCGCTTCCAGGATGGAGGTCCAGACCTTCGCCGACGGGCGCGACGGGATGTTGGCGGGCTTCGGCGCGACGTTCGACCAGCTCGACCAGTACCTGGCGAGCGTATGAGCCCTGAGCGCCAAGCCGCCTGCTGGCAGCGCCTCGGCTTCCAGTCCGTGACCCTCCTCCCCGGCCACCACTTCCGGTTCGGGCGTCGCGGGAGCCGGAGGGGGCGGCGCTGGGGTTGGCAGAGGGGGGGCTTGGTGCTGCCCGAGGTAGGGGTGCGCCGGGCGGTGGGGTTGGGGGCGGGGTGATCAGGTATCGGCTTCGGCAAGTGCGCGAGCGAGGAGGTCCGCCACGCCGAGACCGTCGGCGAACGCCTCCATGTAAGGCTGGTCGAGCCACGGCCCCTGGATGCTGATCACGTCCAGCACATCCCGCCACTGCGTCTGGGACACTTCGCCGCCGTCTCGATACCAGCGCAGCTTGGAGACCACTGCATCCTCGGCCGAGATGACCGGGAGCACCAGTCCTGCCACCGGCGCCTCGACTGCCCGCCGGATCTCCTCCTCGCGAAGGCGGTCCCCCGAACACACGAAGATGTCCACCTTGTGGATCGTGGCCAAATGGACGAGGTTGAAGCAACGTCCGAGACTCACGGCCTCGTCAACCGCCGACCGCTCGACGTAGAAGTCAGGCTCCCACGATTCCAGCAGCGGGTCGATGTGCTCCGGCCTGAGATCGGCGAGGATGTCGACGTCGTTCGTGCTGCGGATCAGCCCCCGAATCGAGCTAAGCAGCCACCCCGAGATGTTGTCCAGCGCGCCAACAGCTCCGGTAGGGGCGAGGTCTCCTCGCCCGTCCGGCCGGCCGAGATCGCGCGCTGAGCGCTCCCACCTCGCGCATCGGGCGGGGAGACCCCGCCCCTACCTT
>JACPDV010000607.1 GCA_016183835.1 Armatimonadota bacterium | reverse complement strand
GGACTTGCCTGCGCGCAGCAGCTCGCGCGGGCCGGCCACCGCGTGACCGTGTTCGAGCGCTCCGACCGGATCGGCGGGCCCCTGCGCTACGGCATCCCGGAGTTCAAGCTGGAGAAGCGCCTCATCGACCGCCGTCTCACGCAGATGGAGGCCGAAGGCGTCGAGTTCCGCACCGGGGTCCACGTCGGGCGCGACATCGACGCCGCGGAGCTCCGCGCTCAGTTCGACGCCGTGGTGCTCTCCGGCGGCGCCAGCCAGCCGCGCGACCTGCCCATCCCGGGCCGCGAGCTGGACGGCATCTGGTTCGCCGTGCCGTTCCTGACGCAAGCCAACCGTCGCACCCACGGGCTGCCCGTGTCGCCCGATGAGTCGGTCACCGCGGAGGGCAAGCGGGTCGTGATCATCGGCGGCGGCGACACCGGGAGCGACTGTCTCGGCACCTCGGTGCGCCAGGGCGCGGTGGCGATCCACCAGTTCGAGATCGTCCCGCGGCCACCGGACGAGCGCTCGGGGCACAATCCCTGGCCGCAGTGGGACAACGTCTTCCGCGTCTCCACCTCGCACCAGGACGCCGGCCGGGAGGTGCGCGAGTTTCAGATCAACACCCAGGAGTTCGTCGGCGAGAACGGCCGCGTCACGGCGCTGCGCACCGTGCAGGTCAACATGGAGCGGCGGGACGGCCGCATGGCCTTCGTCGAGGTGCCCGGTACGGAGAAGCTGGTGGAGGCCGACCTCGTGCTGCTGGCGATGGGTTTCGTCGGCTCCGAGCGGGGCGGGATGCTGGAGCAGCTCGTCGTGGCGGTCGACCCCCGCGGCAACGTCCAGACCGACGGCGACCGGATGACCACGGTGCCGGGTATCTTCGCCGCGGGCGATATGGCCCGCGGGCAGAGCCTGATCGTCTGGGCCATCGCCGAGGGCCGGCACGCCGCGTGCGGGGTAGACCAATACCTGATGGGCTCCACCGCACTGCCCAAGCCGCTGGCCTTCGGCAACGACCTGCGGCCGTTCGGGTAGGCGCGGCTCCGCATCTGGGTCGCCCATGTGCAGGGATCGCGTCGCGCCCGTCGAACAGCGCCGCACCACTGCACAAAGGGGTATCCGATGACGTTACGCATTGCGGTTTGGTGCGGCTGGCTCGCGGCTGTGGTAGTGCCGGTCTCGGCGCAGGTCGATCAGCGGCCCGGACCCGACGCCGACTTCGGCAAGAACTACGCCCTCGGCCGCGCGGTCAAGTTCCAGTTCCGCATGGTCTCCGCCGAGTACCGGGTCGGCTGCGTCCGGATCGGCGACAAGTGGCAGGAGTCGACCACCAAGCGGCGGCTGCTCGTGGCCCATTTCTCGGTCCAGAATGCGACCAACCAGCAGGAGACGCTCGGCGGCCACCTCTCCTTTGTCGCGGTGGACGAGGACAAGACCAGCCACGAGGGCTTCCGCGGCTTCGGCGTGGAGGGCGACGGCCGCAGTGCGGACATGGTCCTGCAGCCCGCGCAACGCGTCGATGCTTACGCCGTCTTTCTCGTGCCGGCCAAGCGGGAGATCGCCAAGATCATCGTGCTCCCGGTCGACAACGACATGCCGGTCCTCCGCTACTGGCTGGCCGGCAAGGTCAAGCCACTGAAGCCGCCCTACGCCGACCCCGAGGACAAGACCGGGCTGACGCCGCGCGACGAGGTGCCCGGCAGTGTGGGGGACTGGCTCAGCATCGGCCACTTCGACGTGCGTTTCGACAGTCTCAACCAGGCCATGGCCGAGCTGGGCGCCATGAAGCCGCCCGCCGACCGGGTTTTCCAGGTCGTCGCCCTGTCGCTGCGGAACGTGGCCCCGGTGCCGATCACGGTACGGCGTGATGCGCTCGAGACGGGACTGAAGCTGGACGACGAGTCGGTCGTCAAGCACACGCGGGTGATCCGGGTCAAATCGGTGGCCGACGTCAGCACGCAGGTCCCGGCGGGCGAGGAGATCGAGCTGCGGCTCGTGTTCGTCGTGCCCACCGAGGCCAAGCCGCAGGAACTGCGGATCGCCACGTGCTACGCGAACGGGCGCAGTGAGCTGAGCGTGCCGGTGGTCCTCTCGTTGGTCGCGCCGGCGCCCGAGCCGCAGGCCGGAGGCTAGTGAGCCTGCTCGACCGCCGGCTGCGGCGTGGGCGCCGGCTTCTCCTGCGGCTTGCTCGGGGTGGTGGCCAGCATCCGCACCGCCACGAGGATGATCAACGCGGCGAAGAGGCGCTGCATCATCACCTTCGGCAGCTTCTCGCTGAGCACCGCGCCGTAGGCCGAGGCGAACACAGCGGCGATGCCCGCCACCAGAACGATCGGCCAGTCCACGTGCATCGCCCCGCGGCGCTGGTGCTGGATGGTGCCCGCGATGCTGACGACGAAGATCAGCGCCAGCGAGGTAGCCTTGGCGTCGTGGATCCCCAGGCCCATGGCGTACATCAGCAGCGGCACCATGACGATCCCGCCGCCGACGCCGAACACGCCCCCAAGGAAGCCGCCCAGCGCACCCACCACGAAGCACTTGGCCCACCACAACATGCCGCTGCTCTCCTGGCCGCGTTGAAGCCACGCCGGACGGGTCGCGACGAGGCACGGCCCAGGGTGTGGGTGCCGCCGGCGAATGGGCGGGTGGGGACACGCGGCAACGTTACGGGGATGGAGCCGAGGGGGATCGAACCCCTGACCTCTTGAATGCCATTCAAGCGCTCTCCCAGCTGAGCTACGGCCCCGGGGGAACGCCCCTGACGATACCACCCGCGAGTGGACGTGTCAAGGCTTGTTGCGGCTCGGCGGTCGCGGCGGGAGCGGCAGATCCGCGAAGCTGAGGCGCTCGCTGCGCCCCGGTGGGCCGGGCACGTAGAAGCGCAGCTCCAGCCGCGCCGGCTCCGCCGCCTGGTCGGGCTCGGCGAGGAGGATCTGCCACGTGGTGCGCCACTGATTGTCGCGCAGGGCGCCTTCCTGAATCTGAGTGCGGGTGTGGAGCGGCTTGGCCGCGGCGTCGTAGAGCCGTCCCTCGGCCCATTGCTCGCGGTTGGCCAGGGCGCCGCGCTGCGCCTTGTCTTCCCACGGCACCGGGCCGGCAACCTGCACGCGCCACGGCGTGCCGACCTTCGCCGGGTGCGCCTCGAGCTGAGCCTGGAAGCCGCCCTGCTCCATCGTCTGCGCGCTCGCCTGCGGCGTGGCGAACCCGAACACCAGCTCCTGCAGGCCGGCGCACCAGGTGATGTCGAGCCACAGCTCACTGAGCCGGTCCACGGCGGAGGGCGGGGCGGGGAGCGGCCGCGCCACCTCCCAGCGCGACGGGTCCTGCATGTCCGGCGCCCACAGGGGCTGCGCCTCGGCACGGACCTCGCTGCCGTCGGGCAGCCGCGCCGCCGGCGGCGCCACGGAGGCGATGCGCAGGGCCTCCGGGTCGCTGGGGGCGACGAGGTAGATGGTGGGCGTGACCCGCGCGATCGCCGTGGCATGTTCCGGGTCGCCCACGGGAAGGACGCTGCTGAACGAGTAGTAGAGCGATTGCAGCACCACCTGCAGCCCGCCGAGGGAGCGCACCTGCCCCCCGTAGCCGCGGCGATCGTCGACGTTGTACTCCCAGCGCGACATGCGCCGCACATGGTAGCCGGTGGCCTTCTCCAGTGCGTCGAGCGCGTCCCGCGGCGTGGCGTCACGCAGCTCCAGCGTCACCGGCCGGCCGGTCAGTTGGTCGGGGGTGAGCCCGCCGCCGCGCACCTGGCGGTTGAGCTGCCGCCCGAGCCGAGTGAGCACCTCCTGGAGCGGCAGATCCTGGCAGACGAGATCGATGCGTGGCCCCAACGGCCCCTCAGCCGAAACCGCCGTGAGCAGCCAGAGCACCAGCCAGCCAGCGTGGCGGCTCATCGCGTCGCTGCCTCGGGATCGCGCAAGGGCAGGCCCAGATGGCTGAAGGCGACCCGTAGCGGGGGCGTGGTGCCGTGGGGCACGTAAAGTCGCGCATCCAGCTTCGCCGCCGCGCGGCCGGCGTCGGTGAAGGCCGTCTCCAGGCGCCAGCCGGAGATCCACTGCCCGTCCTTGACCGTCGTGGTGTCCATCCGCAAGTCGGTGTAGAGCGCCCTGCCGGCGGCGTCGTAGAGCCGCGCCTGCAGCCATCGCTCGCTGCGCAGGCGGGCGTAGCCCTGCGGCGTGTCGAAGCCCTCGGGCACCGGCCCCCGCACACTCAGGATGCCGCCGCGGACGCCCGGCGTGACGGTCAGCTCGGCATCGTAGTCGCCGGAGACGAGCAAGAGCGGCTTGCCCACCGTGAGGGTGTCGAACACGAACCGCAGCTCCTCCACGCGCGCGGCGAAGGTCAGATCCACCGCCACCTCCTCCAACTCCGCGCAGTCCAGCGCCGGCGCCTTCAGGTAGTCGGTCGCGTAGTACGTGCTCGGGTCGCGGTTGTCAAAGTCCCAGCCGGGCGAGTAAGTGGTGGCGAGAGCGAGCTGGTCGCCGGCGGCGGTGACGGCCGTGGGTCGGGAGATCGCCAGCAGCCGCACCGAATCGGCGTCGCTCGGCGCCTCGATGGCGAAGACCAGCCCGAGCCGCTCGTCGATCCCGCGGTAGCCGGGCTCCCCGAAGTAGAGGTAGCTGTTGTAGAAGTAGCGGATCGACGAGAGCCAGACGGTCCAGTCGCCGAGCGGCACGCCGATCCGGCGCGGGTACTGCGAGTCGGCGCCGACGTTGTAGTAGCCGCCGTAGTAGCGCGCCACGGGCAGCCCGGTGGCCGCCTCAACCGCGTCCACCGCTTGCCGCATCGTGGCGTTGCGGAGGTGGAACGCCACCGGCTTGGCGGCCAGGTCCTTGTCGTTCAGCGGCTGGCCGTAGAAGCGGCGGTTGAGCTGCCGGCCGATCTGCTCCAGGGCCTGGCGGAGCGGGATCGCCTCGGCGTCGAGGGTGACCCGCGGACCGAACTCGGCCTTGAGCTGCTGCGCGGTGGACGGCAGCGCCAGCAGACAGCACGCCACAACCGTGAGGCAACGCGTCATCGCGCGAGGAACGCCTCCAGCTCCGCGAGCGTGGGCAGCGACGGCTGCGCGCCGGCGCGGGTGGCGGCCAGCGCCCCGGCGGCGCAGGCCCGCTCGGCCGCGAGACACAGCCCGTAGCCGTCGGACAGACACGCGGCGAGGGCGCCGTTGAAGGCGTCGCCGGCGGCCGTGGTGTCCACGGCGCTCACTTCCGGCGCCGGGATCGCCTGCACCCAGTCCGGCCGCACCGCCAGCACGCCCTGCCGCCCGCGGGTCAAGACCACGGTGGGCACCGGGCACGTGCGCAGCCGCTCGGCGATCGCCTCGTCATCCTCGCCCAGCGCGCCGAAGAGCTGGGCTGCCTCGGTCTGGTTGGGGGTCAGGATGTCCACGTCACGCAGGAGCGCCTCGGGCAACTCCCTGCTGGGCGCGGGGTTGAGGATCACCAGCCTGCCTTGCCTCTTCGCCAGCCGCGCCGCCGCGGCCACGGTGTCGAGGGGGATCTCCAACTGCATAAGCACCACGTTGGCCTCGGCGAAGGCGGGTTCGGCGGCCTCGATGTCGGCGGGCGAGAGCGCCGCGTTGGCGCCGGAGGCCACGGCGATGCTGTTCTCTCCGGCGGAGTCGACCAGGATCAGCGCCACGCCGCTGGGCCGCTCGGGATCGCGGACGATGTAGCGAGTGTCGATGCCGTCGGCCTGGTAGCCGGCCAGGGCGCGGTCGCCGTAGCTGTCGCCGCCGAGCCGGGCGACGAAGGTCACCTGCGCGCCGAGCCGCGCGGCGGCGACGGCCTGGTTGGCGCCCTTGCCGCCGGGCGCCTCGAAGAACGTGCCGCCCAGAACGGTCTCGCCGGGCGCCGGCAGCCGGTCCAGCAGGCACACCAGGTCGGTGTTCGCGCTGCCCACCACCACCACCCGTC
>JACPDV010000620.1 GCA_016183835.1 Armatimonadota bacterium | reverse complement strand
AGCGCCTGCACGGCTGCGGCGTCGCGCACGTCCACCGCGCAGGCTTCGGCCTGTGCTCCGGCGCGGCGGAGCCGCTCCAGCGTCGAGCACACCTCGCGCTCCGCCGAGAGCTTCCGGTAGGCCTGCTCGATCTCCGCCGGCGCCGGACGCGCGCCGCCGGCCGAGAGCTCCCTGGCCAGCGCCGCCTTGACCGCCGCCAGGTCGGTCAGCCCACGCGTCGCCGGGCTCTCGTCGCCGCCCACCGCCGTGCGCCCGAGCAGGGCGAGACGCACGCCGAACCGCTCCGCCAGCGCAACCGCGATCTCCGCGGTGATCCCGCGCGCACCACCGGTCACCACCACCAGGTCATCTTCTCCGAGGGTCACGCCCTCCCCGCAGGCCGGCTCCGCCACGCAGCGCAGCGTCACCCGCCGCGCTCCGGAGAGGCCCACCTCCACCGTGGGATCGCCGCCGAGCTGCTCCGCCACCGCGCGCGCCGCGGCCTTCGCCGGATCGCCGCGCCGAGGCACGTCCACCGACTTGACCACCACCGCGGGCAGCTCCCGGGCCAGCGCCTTGGCCAGCCCGCCGAGCCCGCCGGCCAACGGACAGGCCGGCCCGCCCGCCAGCCCGAACGCACCGTCCATCGCGCTCAGCGCCAGGATGCCGAAGCCCTTGCCGCCGGCCTCGGCCAGCCCCGGGGCCGCCGCCTTGGCGAGGACGAACCAGCGCCCGACGAGGTCCGCGCGGTCCAGCCCGGCCAGCTCGCCTTCGCCGGCGTCGGGCGCCACCAGCACCAGCCCGCTCAGCTTGCCCTTTCGTCGGGCGGACTTGAGCAGCTTGTCGGCCTCGGCCTCGGATTCGGGCACGTCAACGGGCACGGCCACCAGCCCGCGCGTCCGCAGCTCAGCGGCCACCGCGGCGGCCAGCGGGCCGCTCCCGCAGAGGACCACCACGCCGCCCTTGGCCACCGTGCGCGGCTGCTCGATGGCGGCGGCATCCACCGCCCGCACGACGTGCCTTGCCACGGCCGACTCGGGCGCCGCCGTCTCCTCGCCTCGAGCGACGGACTCGGGCGCCGTGGCCGCCTGCGCCAGCCGGTTCTCGAGCCAGGCCACCGCCTGCCGGATAGTCTTCTGCTGCGCCAGATCCTCCAGCCCGTCCTCCAGCCCGGCGGAGACGCCGCCGGGCAGGTGGTCCTGCACGCCGCTGAGGATCTCGATCCGTTTGATGGAGTCGATCCCCAGCTCGGCCTCCATATCGAGGTCGAGCCCGATCACGTCCGTCGGGTACCCGGTGCGCTCGCTGACCAGCCGGAGGAGCAGCGCGGTGAGGTCGAGCCTGGGTGCGGCCGGCGGCGCGGGCTCGGGCTCCGGCGAGACTTCCGGCGCGGGCGCGGCGGCCGGCGCGGTGACCGGAGCGGCGGTCAGCCCCGGGAGCGCGACGCCTTCCATCGGGGTGCCGCCCAGACAGGCGGTGAGCACGGCCTGCTGCGCCGCCAGGTACGTCGTCATCACCTTCTGCTGGCTGTCGATGGCCTCGCGCACCATGCGCTGCTGCTGCTCCAGCGCCTGCCGCATGGTGGCCTGGAATTGCTCGATCACTCCGCCGCCGCCGGGCGCGGCCGGGGGCGTGGGCAGGCTCGGCTCGGGTCGCGGCGCCGCCGGCGGCCGAGGCGCCTCCACCGGTTTGGGCGCCAGCCGCGGCGCCGGCTTCTGGGCGGCCGGCAGCTCCTGGAGCGGCCGTGCCCGGCCGCCGCAGACCAGCCACGTGGTGCCGGCCGGCGCCGGCGGCCGGGTGGTCTCCACCAGCCGGTCGAGCTCCAGCCGGCTGGTCGGCCGCCCGGTGAACAGCGGATCGAGGCTTAACTCGGTGCCGTGCACGAAGAGCTGTGCGAGGAGATGGTGCAGCCGGTCCACGCCGGCCTTGCCGTCGGACGCCACCGCCAGGCAAGGCCGCCCTTCGAGGATCCGCTCCACCAGCCCGGTCAAGACGCGGCCCGGCCCGACCTCGACGAACACCGTGGCGCCGGGTTGGAGTAGACGGGGAACGTGCGCGGCCCGAAGCCGGCCTGCTCCAGCGCGGCGTGAAGCCGGTCGGCGGCGGGCGCCACGAGCGGCGAATGGAAGGCGCACGCCACCGGCACGTGGCGTGCTTGCAGCCCGCGCTCCTTCAGCCGGGCCAGCGCGGCGTCGAGCGCCTCGTCGCTGCCGGCGATGACGGTCTGCTGCGGGCTGTTGAGGTTGGCCAGCGTGATGCCGTCCAGCCCGGCCAGGACCTCCTCGGTGGCCGCCGCGTCGGCGCGGACCGCCACCATGCCGCCGTGGAGGTCGCCGCCGGCATCGGCGATGGCGCGGCCGCGCGCCACGCTGAGCCGGAGGAGCGTCTCGAAGTCGATGCTGTCGGCGGCATAGAGCGCCACGTATTCGCCGTAGCTGTGCCCCGCCGCCAGGTCGCCGCGCACGCCGAAGGCACGCAGGAGGTGGAGCATCGCCGTGCTGCAGGCGCCCAGGGCGGGCTGCGCCACCTCGGTGGCCGTCAGCGCCGCGGCCTGCGCCTCCTGGTCCTCCTTGCTGTACGCCGACGGTGGGTAGAGGTAGTGGCTGAGCCCCTGCGGGAAGCTCTCCGTCAGCAGTACGTCGGCCCGCTCGAGGGTTTCACGAACGGGCTCGAAGTGCACGGCCAGCTCGGACAGCATGAACGGCGTCTGGGAGCCCTGCCCGGGGAACAGCAGCGCCAGCTTCCCGCCGCCGGCGAGGAGCGGCTGCGCCGCGTGATAGACTCCCTTGAGCGCCGCCGGCTCGGGCTGCACCTCGCCGGCGAGCAGCTCCAGCGCCAGGGCGAGCTGCTCGGGGAGCGCCTCGCGCGAGGCGACGACGATGGCCAGCGTGACCCCGCCGCTCCGCCGCCCGGCGCGGAGTGAGAGCGAATAGGCGAGGTCGTGCAGCTCCGGCTCGGCCCCGGCCGCCAGCGCGTCGATCAGGCGGGTCAACTCGCGCTCCAGCTCGGCGCCATCGGCGGCCCGCCAGACGAGCAGCTCGCTGCTCCGGTGGACCGTGGCGGCGCGCTTGGGCAGGTGGTCGCGCGCGTACTCCTCCATCACCAGGTGGAAGTTGGTGCCGCCGAAGCCAAAGGCGCTCACCGCCGCGCGGCGCGGGTGAGCGTGGCGCCCGTCGAGCCACGGCCGCGGCTCGCGGTTGGGATAGAACGGGTTGGTGCCGAAGCCGGCCTTCCGGTTCGGCGTCTCGACGTGGAGCGTGGGCGGGAGCACGCGGCTGTCGATGGCCCGGGCGGTCTTGATCAGGCTGGCCAGACCGGCGGCGCACTTGGTGTGCCCAATGTTGGACTTCACGGAGCCGATGGCCACCTGCCCCACGGACGCGCCGGCGGCCTGGTAGATGCTGGCCAGCGCCTCGACCTCGGTGCGATCGCCCACCGCGGTGCCGGTGCCGTGGGCCTCCACCAGCTCCACCGTGGCAGGCGAGAGCTGGGCATGCTCGTAGGCCATCCTCACGGCCCGCGCCTGCCCCGCCAGGTTCGGCGCGGTGAGCCCGAGCGCGCGGCCGTCGCTGCTCCCGGCGATCCCGCGGATCACCGCGTAGATGTGGTCGCCGTCGCGCTCGGCATCGGCCAGCCGCTTGAGCACCACTGCCGCCACGCCCTCGCCGATGGCGATCCCGTCGGCGGTCTCGTCAAACGTCCGGCAGCGCCCGCGCGGCGAGAGGACCAGGCTGTTGGAGAAGAGGAGGTAGCTGAAGATGTCCTGCGTGGTGTCGGCGCCGCCGGCGATGGCCACATCGGCGTGCCCGAGCTGCAGCTCCTTGACCGCGGCATCCACCGCGGCCAGCGAGGAGGCGCAGGCGGCGTCCACCGTGAAGTTCGCCCCGCCGAAGTTGAACCTGTTGGCCACCCGCCCGGCGATAACGTTGATCAGCACGCCGGGGAAGGTGTCCTCGCACCACTGCGGCAGCGTGTCCTCGATCTGCGCCAGGAGCTGCCGCCCGTCGGGCAGGCCCTCCTTGGCCGAGAAGAAGTGCGCAAGCTGCCCGCGGAAGCCGAACGCGTTGGACAGGTCGGACGAGCCGCCGCCCGCGCCGAACACCACGGCCGTGCGCTCACGCGGGTAAGTCCGCCGCTCGTAACCGGCGTCGCGGAGGGCGCGCTTGGTCACTTCCAGCGCCAGGAGGTGTACCGGCTCGATGGTGTAGAGGCTGCGCGGCGGGATGCCGAACTCGAGCGGATCGAACGGCACGTCCGACAGGAATCCGCCCCACTTGGAGTAGGTGTGATCGCCGCCGCGGGTCTCGGGATCGAAGTAGATGTCCGGGTCCCAGCGGTCGTGCGGCACCTCGGTCACGGAGTCGACCCGGTTGAGGATGTTCTCCCAGTACTGCTCCACGTCGGTGGCGCCGGGGAGCATGGCGCGCCGCCACCTGCCCCACCATGTAGAGCCCCTGCTCGCGCTGCTCCTCGGCCTCCAGGGCGACATAGCGCGGCTGGGTCGGGTCGCTCTCGTGCGCCGGGTTGCGGGTCACGCCGCGCGACGCGATGCGCAGCCGACCCCGGTTGAGCTGCTCCAGCTCGGCGCCCACCTCGCGCGGCCCGAGCCCTTGCGCCTCCAGCTCGTGCTTGCGCTCCCGGAACTCGTCCACCGCCGGCGTGTGCACCACCCGGATGGCGTGCCCCGGCGACGTCTCGATCACCGCCGTGCCGCCGCAGCCGAGCACTTCGGCCTGGAACTGCTCGACGATCGCCCCCGCCGTCACCGCCTCGCGAGTGAACAGGTACCCGGTGCCCACCAGCACGCCGAGCTTCGCCCCGCGCGCGGCAAGCGGCGCTGCCGTGGCCGCCACCGCCGCCGCCGAGACCTCGTCGTGGATCCCGCCGGCGAAGAGCAAATGCAGGTCGGTCGCCGCCTTGTCGCCGAGATGCTCCAGGATGGTCTCCACCGCCTGGTCCCAGAGCACGAACGAGCTGCGCGGCCCGATGTGCCCGCCGCACTCCCGACCCTCGAACACGAAACGCGTCGCGCCGTCCTTGAGGAACGAGGCCAGGAGGCGCGGCGAAGGCACGTGCAGGTAGGTCGGGATGCCGTCGTTCTCGAGCTCCCGCGCTTGCGTCGGCCGGCCGCCGGCGATCAGGGCGAAGGGGGGCTTCACCTGCCGGATCGCCTCGAGCTGCACCGCGCGCAGCTCCGGCGGCACGAAGCCCAGGATGCCCACGCCCCACGGCCGGTCGGCCAGCGCCAGGCTGGTCTCCTGGAGGAGTCTCAGCGAGCGCTCGCCGTCGAGCAGGGCCAGGGCCACGAACGGCAGCCCGCCGCCCTCGGCCACCGCCAGGGCGAACGCCGCCGTGTCGCTGACCCGCGTCATCGGCCCTTGGGTGACAGGGAATTCGGTGCCGTGCGACGCGGCCAGCGGGCTGAAGGGCGCCAGCGGCTGGAGCTCGCGGGCCAGGCGCAGCGAGTCGCGGAGGCTGGCGCGGTAGAGGTCGATCACACCCGCCACCGTCCGCCCGCGGGCGGCCAGGCCGGCGGCGAACCCGACCTCCATCCCCAGCGGCGCCACCTGCTCGTCGCCGTAGCCCAGGCGCGCGCGGATCGCCTCGCGCCACGGTTTCGCACGCGCCTTCGGCGGCAGTCCGCTATCTGCCAGCTCGCGCTCGACGCGGGCCAAAGCGTCCACCCCGGCCAGCCCATGCGGCCGGTCGAGGACGCGCAGCGGCCAGCCCAGCTCCGCGCCCACCAGCCCGGTCTCGCTCCCGTCCAGCCGCTCGAACACGCCGCGCACCTCGGCCGGCAGCGCCGACTCGACGGTCAGGGCGAGTTGCCGCTCGAGCACCACCCCGCGCGCCCCGGCGGCAAGGCACCCGGCGGCGCTGTGCGGACCCACCCCGCCCGCCACCCAGACGGGCAGCCGGGTGACCCGGCGGAGCCGCTGGAGGAGGACGAACGAGGTCTCGTCGCCGCCCAGGCCGCCCGCCTCGTGCCCCCGGGCGATGAGCCCGTCCACGCCGGCGCGCTCGGCCTCCGCGGCGGTCGCCGCCGAGGTCACCTCGGCCAGCACCATCTGCCCCAGCGCATGTGCCGCGGCGGTCGCTTTCTTGAGGGCGGAGAGTGCGTAGCCGGCGAGCACCAGCAGCCGGACGGCGCGCAGGTCGAGCTCGCCCGGAGCCGGGCCGAGGTCGGCCTCCAGCCGTGCGCCGCCGCGCTCGCAGCCGGCCGCCAGGCGATCCAGCTGGAGCTGTGCCGAGGCGGCGTCGTGGCCCGCCAGATCGGCCACCCCGGTGGCCCCGGCGCGCGTCGCGGCGATCGCCACCGAACCATCGGCCAGCGCCGGGGCCGAGAAGACGATGAGGTCTAGTGTTGGGTCTGAAGGCATGCCCGTTGACATCCCTGGGTTGGCTGAGCCGTAAGCTCCGCGAGTATGATACCACAGTGCACGGCGAGGGGCCTTGTCCGCATCCGGAATGCACCATCCGAGTGGTGGGCCGCGGGGCGTTCTCGGGCCGGGCGGAAGCGCCGCGGATCCGGGTTGCGCGGATCGCTTGCGCCCCGGTTCACGGGTGCTACAATGCGCCGCGGGAGAGCCGCCATGAGTGACGCCGGGGTCACCGGGGACGCGCTGCTGGCCCACATCGCCGCCGGATCGCCGAGCGAGGACCGGCCGGCCCTGTGGTGGCTCGGCCACAGCGGCTTCGTGCTCCGTTGGCACGACCTGACGGTCGTCATGGACCCCTACCTCTCCAACTACCTGGCCGCCGCCCGGCACGCCGGCGCGCTACGCCGCGACCGGCTCTTCCCCGCCCCGCTCGAGCCGCGCGACCTGGCCGCCTGCGATGTGCTCACGGTGAGCAGCGGGCAACCCGATCACTTCGACGCCGAAACGGTGACCGCCGTTCTGAAAGCTGCGTCCCGCGCCGTGCTCGTGCTTCCCGAGCCCCTTGCCGACCACGCCGCTGACGAGCTGCGGATCCCCGATGAGCGGCTCGTGCCCATCTCCGACGGCGAGGTGTACAAGCACGAAGGGCTCGAGTTCCACGCTGTTCCCGCCGCTCGCGAGAGCTTCGACGGGTTGGCCGAGGACGGCCGGCAGGTGGGTTACGTGGTGCAGGCGGGCGATGTGCGGCTCTACCACGCCGGCGACACCGTGCCCAGCCGCCGCCTCGGCCCCCGGCTCCGGACCCTCGCGCCGCAGGTGGCGCTGGTCCCCATCAGCGGCCGCGACGCGCAGCGCCAGGCGCTCGGGCATCAGGGCAGCCTGACCATCGCCGAAGCCGCCCGGCTCGCCGCCGGCGCCGGAGTCGACGTGGTCGCCCCGATGCACTACGGTCTCTTCGACCTCGACGGGGCCGACCCGGCGAGCTTCGAGCAGCACGTGGCCGAGCATCACGAGCACCTCAAGGTCGAGCGCCTGGGGCTGGGCAAGCGCTGGGTCTACGCCGGCGACAACGGCGCTTGACCGGCCCAAAGCGCGACGCCGGCTTCGGGGCCACGAAGCCGGCGTCGCCGTTGGGGTGTGGGTGCGAGTAATCGTCTAGTAGTTGTCTCGATAGACCGTCAGGATCCGGTCTCGATCTCTTAACAGGCCCGATTCGCGCAGGGCCGCCGCGTCGTCGGACGAGATCGCCACTCGGTTCCGGGCCCCCTCACCGTTGCGCACCACGTACTCGATCGCCAGGGGCCGAATGGTAAGACACTGCCGCCGCCCGCCTCGTTGCACCCTGACGCTGCTTTTTGCGGAAGCCACGCTGCGATAGTGGTAGACGCCGATGACCGCGAGCCGCGGACCGTCCACGCTGCCGACGTGGAGGTCGTAGCTGCCCGGGATGTGGTGCCACTGCAGCCCGAGGCTGTCGATGATCACCCCGGTGTAGCCGCCCCCATCGTCGTGGTCCGGCACCCGTGCGGCGAGCAGCGAGCCATCGCCGTCGCCGTCGCGATGTCCCTTGCCCTTGCCGCGGCCCGGTCCGCCGGGCCCGCCCGGCCCGCCGATCAGCTCATCGCCGTTGAGGCTGGCGGGCGCCGGTCCGCCCGGGCCGGGAGCACGCTTCCCCGCTGCCGGCCCGCCGCCGGCCGGTGAGCCGTGGCCCGGCCGCGCGACGATGCTCGGCGCGCCGACGCTCGGCACGGCCGCCATCCGCGGCGAACCGTGCGGGTCGCCGGTGTTGCCCGTCTCCGCCAGTCCGTTGCCACCGCCCCCGCCACCGCCCGGACCGGCGCCGCTCTTCACGCCGCCCACGTCGGGCCGCTCGTCGAGCCGGCCGCTGCCGCCGCCGCCGGTGGTCCGCGCCAGCAAGGGGTCGGCGCCGGCCAGAGGCGGGCCGCCGCCGCCCTCGCCGGGCGTCAGGGCCGTGCCGCCGCCGCCGCCGCTGTGGCCGCGCGGGTCGAACCCGGCGCCGGCGATCTCCAGGGCGTTGGGCAGCGATGGCAAGCCGGTGCCGGCCTTCTCGCGGAGCCGCGGGCCGGGCGTGGTGGGCGCCAGCGGCTGCCCGAACCCGGCCGTGGTGAGCGGCGCCAGTCCGTCGCGCCGATCGCCGCTCCCGGCCGTGCCGGCCGCGGGGAACGGACCGAGCCGCGGCGCGCCGGGCGTTCCGCCGTGCGGCCCCAAGCCGGGCGAGATCAGGGGCGGCGCGTCGCGCACGGGCGCCGTCGGGAGCGCCGCCGGGGGCAAGGTCGGCGGCGGGAGGAACGGTGTGCGGACCAGCGCGGGACCGGGGAACGCCGCGGGCCGCGGATCGCCGGGCGGCGGAGTGGCGCGGAGTGCGCCCCCGCCGGCGTCGCGCACCAGCGCGGCGACGCGCGTGCCGTCGCCGCCGGAGGCGGCCACGCGGTGGCGCGAGCCGGCCGAGAACGACCCACGACCCTCCCGCCGCGCCGCGCGGGTCCGGATCGGGCGAGTCGCCACGGGCATTCGCGCCGGCTGCGGGTACGCCGTCAGCACGGCCGCCGGCTGCTCGGCCCGGGTGGCGTCGGTGGCCAGCCGCGCGAGGCGGTGCAGGCGGAAGCGCGCCTGGGCCTGGCGGGCGCCGTGGACGTCCACCGGGCTGAGCACGGCGAAGACCAGGGTGTTGAGCAAGGCCGAGAGGAGCAGGCTCGGTACGAATGTGGATTGCCGAATGGTCATGCCGCACACGCCCTACGGCCCGTTAGACACGCCCGGTGGGGCGGAGTTCCTCAGGAGCTCGGGTCGTAGACCCGCCAGTTGCTGCCCGGCAGTCGCTTGAGCTGCATCTTGGCCCGCGCCGCCACACCCGCCAGATCGTCCAGGTCGTCGATCCGCTCCGGCCCGGTGAGGAGCACGGCGATGCTGAGGGTCATCAGCGGGAAATCGCGCTCCTGGCCCTCGCGGTCGTGGCCGTGGAGGTAGCCGCGCTCCAGGTCTTCCGCGTTGTAGAACGCGTCGCGCGTCCGCTCGAAGGCCTCGATGATGCCCTCACACACCGCCTGCATCTTCTCCGTGGAGGTGATCACCACGAAGTCGTCCCCGCCGATGTGCCCGATGAAGTCACCGTCGTCACCGCGCTCCACCATTTGGTCATAGCATACCCGCGCGGTCTGCTGGATCACCCGCGAGGCCTGCTGGAAGCCGTAGGTGTCCACGTACGCCTTGAACTCGTCGAGGTCGATGTAGCACACGGCCATGGTCTCGCCGAGGGCCAGGCGGTGGAACAGCTCTTCACGGAGCTGGGCGTTGCCGGGGAGCTTGGTCAGCGGGTCGGTATCCACGTAGCGCTGCGTGCGCTTGAGCAGCGAAGCCACGCGTGCGCGCAGCTCGCGGGGGTTGAACGGCTTGGCCACGTAGTCATCGGCGCCGGCCTCCAGGCCGCGGACCACGTCCTCGGGGTCGTCCTCGGCGGTGAGCATGAGGATGGGGATGTTGCGGGTGAAGAGGTGGGACTTGAGCGCGGCGCAGCACTCGATGCCGTTCATCTCCGGGAGCACCTTGTCGAGGAGGATCAGGTCGGGCCGCTCGGAGAAGGCCACGGCCAGCCCCACCCGGCCGTTTTCGGCGTAGGCGTACTGGTAGCTGTCGCGGCCGAGCGCCACGATCACGGCATCCCGGATGGCCGGGCTGTCGTCGATCACCAAGAGGCGCGGTTTGGTTTCCCGGCTCCGCATCATGCCTGCTCAGTCCCCCGTTCGTGCCTCCGCCACGGCGGCGATGAAGCGCTGTGCCAGCTCCGCGACGGCGTCCCAGTCCGACCGCTCGATGGCGGACTGGTCCATCAGCGACGCGCCCACCGCCACCGCCGTGGCCCCGGCGCGGATGAACGCACCCACGTTGCCCAGGTCCACCCCGCCGGTGGGCACCAGATCGATCTGCGGCAGTGGGGCCTTGAGAGCTTTGATGTAGCTCGGCCCGCCGACGTTGCCGCAAGGGAAGACTTTGATCAGGTCGCCGCCCTGTTCCCAGGCGGTGAGCACCTCGGTGGGCGTCAGCGCGCCGGGGCACGAAACCACGCCGTAGCGCTGGCACAGCTCGAGTGTCTCGCGCCGCGTG
>JACPDV010000619.1 GCA_016183835.1 Armatimonadota bacterium | reverse complement strand
GCCGCCCACGGCGACTTCCGCTTCCGCCGCGAGGCTCCGGTGTTCCGGCACCTGCCGTCGTTCGCGCCCATCCCGTTCGAGAAGATCGGGCTCTACGCCGACGCGCTGCGGCCCAAGCCGCCGGCCGAGCGCTGGACGGGCGGGCCGCTCCGACCGCTGCCCGTGCGCACCGCCGCGGCCGCCGCGGCGCCGGCGCGGACGGGCCCGGCACCCGTGTACCGGGTGCTGCACCGAACCGTGCCGATTGGCGTGGACGGCACCCTCGACCCGGCGGAGTGGGGCGGCGCGCAGCCCGCCGCGGCGATGCCGCTGAAGTTCAACTACACTGGCGGCGAGGCGCCGCAGGCGCGCTGGAGCCGGGCCTGGCTGGTCTGGGACGGCGAGGCGCTCTACCTGGCCGTGGACAACGCCGTCGCGCCGGGGACGAAGCTGGACGGCAACCAGTGGGGCACCCACGACGCCGTGGAGGTGAGCTGCCGACCGCCGCAGGCGGCCGTGATCACGGTGGTGCGTCTGTACGGCAACGGCTACCTGCAGCTCGGTACGACGCCGACGAGCGCCGAGGAGCCGAAGGCGATGGATGCCTCATCGGTCGTGGGCAAGGTCTCCGCGCCGGGGCCGGGCCGCTGGCTCGCCGAGCTGCGCATCCCCTTCCACACGCTGGGAGTCGACCCGGCGCCGGGCCTCAAGCTGCCCTTCAGCCTGGCGGTGCGCAAGGCGGCGGACGACCTGTGGCTGATGTGGGCGCCGACGCTCGGCAACAGCTTCGCCGTGGAACGGGCGGGAGTCATCGAGCTGGCGCCTTGAGTCCCCAGTCCGGCCCCCTCTCCCCGCGGGAGAGGGCTGGGGTGAGGGCGACTGCAACACCCGCTCGCCCCGTGCTCTGCCCTCACCCCCGCCCTCTCCCGCGGGGGAGAGGGGGCCAGAGGGGCGTTCACGGCACTGTTCACCCGCCGATGATCTCCCGCAGATCCATCCAGTAGATCCCCCGGTACCCCTCGTGGATCGAGTCGAACGTGATGGACTTCCCGTCGGGCATCCAGCGCGGGTGGAGGTCGCAGCGGAGGTCCACCATGCTCCGGTCCCGGCCTTCCGGCGTCTTGCGCGCCGTCGGCTCGGAGCGGAAGCGGCCCAGCGTGTAGCCCTTCCGGCGATCCAGCGAGTAGACGCTGAGCCAGCGCAGGTGGTCCGGGGTGGAGCCGTCGGGGTAGCCGTCGTAGAGGATCCAGCGGCCGTCAGGCGAGTAGGAGCAATGGCCGTCGCGTTGGAAGAAGTCCGGATCCTCCGGCGTCAGCGTGCCCGTGCCGTCGCTCAGCACCACCAGGGCGCCCTTCTTCTCCGGTCCGGTGTTCATCCATACCAGCAGGCTGTCATCGTCGCGCCAGTGGTAGTGCGACGCCATGTCCCAGACCGGGTGGAGCCGCAGGTCGCCGCCGTCGGGCCGCGCGGTGAGCAAGAAGGTGAGCCACGGCTGCTGCGGCTCGGTGACGAACGTGCGCAGCAGGAACATGAAGCGCGTGCCGCCGGGATTCCAGGTGATGTGGTTGACCACCAGCTTGCGCGGCTCGGTCAGCTCACGCTCGCGGGCAAGCACGTCGGCGAGGGAGGCGTAGTCGAGCACCTGACTGTAGGCGCCGCCGGGGACGTCCATGACGAACACCCCGTCCTCGGCCGGCGCGGCGACATCCCGGTACGGGTCGGCGATCTCCTCGTAGCCGTAGCCGGGGCGGAAGTCGTAGACGCGGGGCATGTTGACGCACAGCGCCCGCGACCCGTCGCGGGACACGTTAGCCACGGGCAGCGGCAGGATCCGCCGCGCTCCCGTCCCGACCTGGTGCAGGCAGGCGCCGAAGCGGCCGTCCTCGAAGACGTTGTAGAGGCAGGTGTCGGGCTCCGAGGCGAGCCACTGGAGCATGGAGCTCTGCTGGAAGTTCCAGGCCAGGGTCTCGGCGAACGGCTCGGGCGGCGGCAGATCGTCCTCGGACGCGGCGGGGAGCGGGACCCAGCCGATCCGCGCCACGTCGTCGGGCGTCGGGAAGCGGTCGCGGAAGCCCACCTCGTGGCACAGGTGGCGCCCGGCCGCGTCGCACGCCGGCACGTCGTAGTAGCCGGAGAAGAAGTGCCCGCGCGGCGGCGTCAGCCGGCACAGCGGGGCGGCCAGGTCGACGACTTCCGGCATCGCCTCAGACCTCCTCGACCGTCTCCACCCGACCGCTCGCCAGCGACCGGTTGGCGGCCAGCGTGACCGCGAGCGTCCGCGCCGCATCCTCGTAAGACGACCTCACCAGCGCCTGCCCGCCGCCCCCCAGCGCGGCCACGAACTGCTCTACCTGCCGATAGTAGCCGCTCTCCTCGCCGTCGAACTCCACGGCCTGGCCGCCGATCACGCCGCGGAGGCGGTGGTCGAAGACCAGCTTCAGGTAGCAGTCGCGCCCCACCAGCTCCGCGGCGAAGCCGTCGGGCACGCTGGCCGCGCAGGTGCTGCTGATGGTCCCCACGGCGCCGCTCTCGAACTGCAGGTTGCACACCGTGCACTGCGCAAAGTCGGCGACGTCGTCGGCCAGCCCCTGGTGCCCGTTGGCCTGCACGGCGGTCACCTCGCCCAGGTGGTAACGCAGGATGTCGAACATGTGGGTGCTCTGTTCGAGCATCTGCCCGCCGCTCACGGCGAACTTGCCCCACCATGGGTGGTTCGCGCCCATCCGGCACATGAAGCGGCCCAGCGCCATCCCCACCGTGCGCCCGTCGAGCAGCTCCTTGGTCTTCGCCGTGAGGTCCGAGTAGCGCGCCATGTAGCCGACCTGGTTGAGCACGGCGCTCGCCCGGATGGCCGCCAGCGACTCGCGCACGGTGTCGAGCGACAGCCCGATCGGCTTGGCGACGAACAGCGCTCGGCCGGCCGCGGCGCAATCGGCCACCTGCCGCTCGTGCGCGCCCGGCGGGATGCAGATGAACACCGCGTCGACCGCCGCGGCGGCGAGCAGCGCGCGGTGATCGGTGTAGGCGGTGCCCCCTTCTTCCTCGGCCACCTGCTTGGCGCGCTCGGCGTTGGTGTCGCACACTGCCGCCACCCGCACGCCCAGCTTCCGCAGGCTGCTGCGGTAGTTCGAGGCGATCCCGCCCGCGCCGATGAACCCGACTTGCATGGGCCTCTCCTCCCGCCCTGATCGCCAACCGGGCGCCGGCACCTCCCCGCCGGGCGCGAGCCGGTTCACCGGATGGTGCCGTCCTCGCCGACCACGATCGGCCGCCCGTCCGGCGTGGTGAGCCGCAGCGAGAACTGCCACCCGCCGCCCGCCTGCTGGCACTCCACCAGGATCCGGTTCTCGCCGGCCTGCAGCGTGACGTCGGCCTTGTCGCCGTCCACGGGCACCACCTTCACGCCGCCGTCGTCGATGGCCAGCTTGCCGTTGAGCCAGACCCGGATCCCGTCGTCGCTGCCGGCGAGGAGCCGCACCGGCCGCTCGCCATCGGCGAAGATCGTACACAGCGCGTAGCCCGCCACGTTCTCGCCGCCGCCGTGATGCGCCAGGAAATCGAGGGAGTAGGGCGCCAAGCCGTCGGGGGCCGTCCAGGCCGTGAGCGGGCGGGCGGCCAGCTCCGCCTGGAGCGCGTCGAGCGCCGCCGCGTCCAGCGCCGGCGAGGCCGGCGGGGTCCAGGCACGCGGGCGCTCGAGCACGCGCCAGTGCCGCAGGAACCAGGCCGGGTCGCGGGCGGTCTTCTCGTCGAGCTGCGCGGCGCGGCCGTGG
>JACPDV010000618.1 GCA_016183835.1 Armatimonadota bacterium | reverse complement strand
CGCCCGCCCGCCGGGCAGGTGTGCCACTCGTTGATGGTGGTGTCGAACTGCAGCCCCGGATCGGCGCAGGCCCAGGCGGCATAGGCGATCTTCTGCCACAGCTCGCGGGCGCGCGGCCGGGCGGTGACCTGCTGCGTGGTGCGGGCGCTCAGCGCCCACTCGCCGTCGTCCAGCACCCGGCGGATGAAATCGTTGCTCAGGCGCACCGAGTTGTTGGAGTTCTGCCCCGAGACCGTGAGGTAGGAGTCGGAGTTGAAGTCGGTGTTGAACTCGGGGAACTCGATGCTGGTGTAGCCCTGCCGCGCAAAGTCGGCCACGCGCTGAATGTACGTGGCGGGGATCTGCGCGGCCACGGCGTCGCGCACGGCCCGGGCCAGGGCGGCGTTGGTGCGCGGGTCGTGGCGCTCGCCGTCGTCGCCCTCGAAGCCGTGCACCGCCTGCATGATGCGGTTGAGGTGCAGGTTGCACTGCCGGCTGCCGGCCACCAGCGCGGCCACTTTCTGCTCTTCGACCACCTTCCACGAGATGAATGCCTCCACGTCCGGATGGTCGATGTCGAGGCACACCATCTTGGCGGCGCGGCGGGTGGTGCCGCCCGACTTGATGGCGCCGGCGGCGCGGTCGCCGATGCGGAGGAAGGACATCAGGCCCGACGAGCGGCCGCCGCCGCTGAGCTTCTCGTTCTCGCCCCGGAGCGCGCTGAAGTTGGTGCCGGTGCCGCTGCCGTACTTGAAGATGCGCGCCTCGCGGGTCCACAGGTCCATGATCCCGCCGGGGTTGACCAGGTCGTCGCTGACGCTCTGGATGAAGCAGGCGTGCGGCTGGGGATGCTCGTAGGCGTTGCGCGACTGGGTCAGCTCCCCGGTGTCGGGATCGACGAAGTAGTGCCCCTGCGCCGGGCCGCTGATGCCGTAGGCCCAGTAGAGCCCGGTGTTGAACCACTGCGGCGAGTTGGGCGAGGCGATCTGGGCGGCGAGCATGTAGCACAGCTCGTCGTAGAAGGCCTGGGCGTCGTCGGGAGTGTCGAAGTAGCCGTGCTGCTCACCCCAGCTCCGCCAGCATCCGGCGAGGCGGTGGAAGACCTGGCGCGCGTCGGTCTCGCCGCCGTAGACCTGGTTGCCGTCGGGGTCGAGCTTGGGCTGCCCGCCCTCGTCCACCAGCGGGACGCCGGCGCGGCGGAAGTACTTCTGCGCGAGGATGTCGCCGGCGACCTGGGACCATTGCGCGGGGACCGCGAAATCGTCGAGGGCGAACACCGTCGAGCCGTCGGGGTTGACGATCCGCGAGGACCGGTGCTCGAAGGGGATGTCGGCGTAGGGTGACTCGCCGGAGCGGGTGAACCGCCTGTCAATCTTCATCGTGCCGCTGCTCCATGGGCCTGAGGCTTGTTCTCAAGGGTGCCCGCCGATCCCTGAACTGCGCGGTGGGACGGGGCTCGCACCACTAGATGTTGTGGTTGGACAATCGGACTATGCCAGATGTTGTATCACCACCCACCCAAGGTGGGTGGAGTGTAGTGCGCCGGGATCGGGCTGTCAAGAGCGGCGGACACATTTTCCTCACCCGCGCGCACCACCCTCGCGGGCGGCGCCGATGCTCGCTCCTGACGCGCGGCCCGTGGCGGGTCCACACTGCGTTCTTACCCGGGGGAATCCGGGATCATGTAGGTCGGAGATCCACCATGGGTCGGCTTCAGGTGATCTTGGGGGCGCTCGTGTGCGCCTGGCTTGCCGGCTGCGGCGGAGGCGGCGCGAACTCGTCATCCCCGGTCGACGCGCCCCGCGTGGTGCCGGGTACGGCCAAGTTCCACGTCGACGTGAGCACCGGGCAGGTGACCATCAGCTCGCCCTCCGCGACCAGCGGCAGCCGGGCCGTGATGCTGGGCGGCGCCGTGGGCTTCGAGAGCAGCACCTTGCTCGACCAGCCCGGGAACACGGGCCTGCGGATCCTCAACGTCAGGGTGACCAACCGCTGGGTGCAGGACATCGGCCGGCAGCCGGATGGGCGGGTGACGGGGCTGCGGGTGCTCTTCAGCCCCTTTGTGCCCGCCCAGACCTTCGACTCGTTGCGGCCCAAGGTCACCGTCAGCTCCCTCGCCGGCAGCGGAGTCGATGCCGATGTCGACGGGCCCTATGCCACGGCGGCGTTCCGCGTGCCGACGGGTGTGGCCGTGGCGCCCGACGGAACGGTGTTTGTGTCGGACGCCGGGGCGCACCGCATCCGTCAGCTCAGCGGCGGATTCGTCAGCACCCTCGCCGGAGCGGGCATCTTCGGCAGCGCCCCCGGGGTCGGTGTCGCCGCCACGTTCGGCGGCCCAGCCGGCATCGCCTGGGACCCCGCGGACAACAGCCTCGTGGTCGCCGACCGCACTGGCCACCGCCTCCGGCGCGTGACCCGGGACGGCCGCGTGTCGCTGATTGCCGGCACGGGCGTGGCCGGCGGTGCCGATGGTGCCGGCGACGTGGCCACTCTCAACGGGCCGGCCGGCGTGACGGTCGGCGACGACGGCGTGATCTACGTCACGGAGAGCGGTGGCAACCGGGTGCGCCGCGTGGTCCGCACGGGCGCCGATCCCAGCCGGGCGGGCGACTACGCGGTCCGCCTGGTGGCCGGCGACGGCACCGCCGGTCTGCGCGACGGCGTCGGCACCGGCGCCCGGTTCAACCGCCCGGCCGGCGTGGCAGTCCTCCGCGGCAACCTGTACGTGGCGGACACCAACAACGACTGCGTCCGTCTCGTCACCACTGACGGCGCGGTGGCCACCATCGCGGGCGCCGGGGCGCAGTCGTCGCTCGACGGCGACGGGCAGACGTGTTTCCTCGGCCGGCCGTTCGGCGTCGTCGCGGCGGGCGACGGGCTGGTGGTCACCGAAGCCGCAGGCCGCCGCGTCCGGCAGCTCCGCCTCAAGGGCGACGGCACCGCCGGCCCGGCGAGCCGCACCAGTTGGCTGGTGCAGACCCTGGCGGGCGACACCACGGACGCCATCAGCAACACCATCCCGTCGCTCGTCGACGGCGACGGCACGGTCGCGACCTTCTTCCAGCCGCAGATGGTGGCCGTCACCGCGGCGGGCGATCTGCTCGTGGCGGACGCCTCTTTCCGTCGAATCCGCCTCGTCACGCCGCCCAATGGGCTGTTCGACGTCGGCACGCCCGGCGGGGCCGGAGACGCCACCCAGGTGCGGCTGGCGAATGGCGACGGGGTGATCCCGTCGTCCATCTTCGGCGCCAACTTGCCCTTCGTGAGCTACCCGGGGGTGCTGGCGCCAGGCGCGAACACCACGCCGCGAGCGTGGAGCTTCGCCGTGCCGGCCGGGGTCACGGCCTTCGAGTTCATGGTGACGGTCGAGGCCGACACCGCGGTGCCCGCGCCGCCCGAGGCGGTGCTGAACACCGGCGCGACGGTCCTCGGCTCGCCCGACGTGCGGGTGCGGACGCTGGCCGGTGGCGATCTGCCGGGCTACCTCGACGGCACATTCAGCGCGGCCCGCTTTGCCAACCTCGGCCTGGCCGCCCGTGACGGGCTGGGCAACGTGTACGTGGCCGACACCAGCAGCGACACCATCCGCTGCCTCGGCGCCAACGGTCGGGTTTCGACCATGGTGGCGCTGGGCGATCCGTTCGGCGTGGCGGCGACCCAGGACGGCAACACGGTGTACTGCACCGAGGGGCTCGGTCACAAGGTGCGCCGGGCGTCGTTCACCGGCACCGACCGCACCAACTCGGCGCACTGGACCGTAGCCACCATCGCCGGGACCGGCACGGCCGGCAACGTCAACGGACCCGGGAACACGGCTACGCTCAATGGCCCGATCGGCGTGGCGCTCGACGCGGCTGAGAACCTGTACGTCGCAGAGGTCAGCAACCGCATCCGGCTGCTGCGGTTCGTCGGCGGCGACCGCCGGGTGGCGGCCAACTGGCGAGTCTTGTTGGTCGCAGGCGATCTGAGCGCCGTGAACGGCGCTTCCGGCTCCACCAACGGCACGGGCTCGGCTGCGCGCTTCCAGACGCCGTTCGGGATCGTGGTGGACGCCGCAGGAGACCTGTTCGTCACGGAGATCAACGGGCACCGCGTCCGCAAGATCACCAACCCCGGTGGCAGCGCCGGAGGGGTGGTCTCCACACTGGCCGGGGGCACGCAAGGCGCGGCCGACGGAACGGGAGGCGCGGCGAGGTTTGGGCAGCCCCGCGGCATCGCCATCGACGGCTCCGGCTACCTGTACGTTGCCGAGTTCCTCAACCGCCGCGTCCGGCGCGTCAGCCCGGCGGGCGAGGTGACCACCGTCGCGGGCTCCGGGCTGGCCACCCACACCGACGGCACCGGTGCCGGCGCGGGCTTCGCGGGGCTCACGGGCATCGTCGCCGACGATGCCGGCAACCTCTACGCCACGGATGACCGGTCCGTTCGTCTGGTGCAGCGGACGCTGTCCGGCGTCGTGCCGTAGCCCGTGGGGCTCAGCCCTTCTTCAGATCGCCGTACGTCGTCAAGTCGTACCCGATCCCCACCGCGTCCAGCACGCGGCAGAGCGCGCGCAGCGCCACGCCGAAGCCGTCCGGCCCGCTGTAGCCGCCAAACTGTCCCCCGCCCTTCAGGTGCGGCTCGAGGTCGAGGAAGAACCCCGGAATCCCCCGCGCCCGGTGCGCCTTGACCACCTCCGGCAGCCGCTCGCGGAAGTCGCTCAGGACCCGGTAGTAGTTCGTGCTCCCGCGGTCGGACGGCACGAAGCGCATCATCATCTCTTCGTCCACGTAGTCCGTAGGCGCCTCGTCGTCGCGCCGCTGGTAGTCCTTGACGTGCATCCAGCCGATGCCGTCCTTCATCGCCAGGTACTGCGCGAACACGGCCTCCGGACCGTAGCCCTGGCAGATGATGTTCGCCCCGTCGTAGATTAGCATCAGGTTGGGGTGGTCCACCGCGTGCCAGAGCGCCATCTCGAGCTCGCCGTTGCGCCCCACCAGGTTGGCCTCCACCTCGAGCCCGTACACCAGGCCCGCCTCGGCGCATTGCTCGGCGATGCGGCGCAGGTGCCCCGCTGCCAGCTCCACGTGCCGCCGGGGAGCGTCCTGCTTCGGCGGGTAGAAGCTGAAGCCACGGATCAGACAGGCCCCGAGGGTCTTGGCCAGGCCGATGGCATGCGGCACGTCCTGGACCAGGTAGTCGTCGATGGGCACGTAGCGGTTGTGGGTGCCGTCGTCCACGTCGAGCAGCTTCACCTTGCCCAGCGGCGAGCCGATGCTGCTCGGCCGCATCTCGTACTGCGTCTGCAGCTCGGCCAGACGGCCCACCTCGTCCTCACTGAGCGCCATCAGGTTCTTGACGCCGCCGCCGCAGTCCACGAAGCGCGGCGAATACCAGCTCAGCCCCAGTCCGCGGCACATCGCCAGTTGTGCCTCGGCGTTCTTGCTCACCGGCCCTTCGTCGGCAAAGCCCGTCAGGATCACCTTCGCGCCCATGCTCACCTCTCCCGCCGACCGAGGCGCTCACTCGCCCGCGGCCGGCTCCTTCGTCGTCAGGTCGAACGCGTACAGGGCGGCGTCGCGCAGCTCGAACTCCAGCCGCACCACGCGCCCGGCCAAGCCGGCCCAGGCACGGTCGCCCGCGGCACCCCAGCTCACCGCCAGGTCCAGCCCGTCGCCCGTCACCGCGCGGCAGTCGCCGAACGTCAGCCCGGGCAGCGGCCGGCCTTGCTCGTCGGCCACCTGCACCCGAATCGCCCCGCCCGCCGCGTTGAGACTCAGTCCGCTCGGCGCGTCGCCCAGCCGGAACGGCACGGTGGCCAGCCGGCCGAGGCCCGTAGCCACGCGCGCCACGTAGCGGTCGCGCGGCATGGTCACCAGCCCGATCTGCCGCTCCTCGAAACGGTTGACCTTGTGCCCTTGCTTGTAGCCGCCGTAGTAGAGGTAGACCCGGCCGCCGACCGGCACCTGCTCATCCACCCAGGCATGGGCGTGGTCCCAGGCCGCGGGGCGCGGATCGCGCTCGAAGAACGGCGTCCGGTCGCGGTACCAGGTCCGGCCGTCGCGGGTCCAGGCCAGCGCCGTGTAGCCCAGGCCGTAGGCCTCGGGCACCACGTTGGGCGGCACGTCGGCCTTCAGGTCGTCGCGGAGCACTTTGACCATGCCGATGGTCAGCGGTCCGCGGGTCAGGTAGCCGGCCATGGCGTAGAACTGCGTCTCGCCCTCGTCGATGTCGTCGCGCGGGGCCAGTACCGGCCAGGGCGGCTGCCAGTGGACGCGGTCGTCGCTGAAGCTCTGGCAGGTCACCCGCCGCAGCCCACGCCAGATCCCCTGCGGCGACTCGATGTAGACCGACACGGTCGCCACCCAGCGGCCGCGCAGGGCGTCCCACGCGACGTTGTCGATGTCGTGGTTGTGGCGGAGCACCACGCGGTCCACCAGCGGGCGGAAGGCCAGACCGTCGGCCGAGACGCCGATCCGCAGGCCGTCGAGGTAGTAGCTGAAGGTGTAGCGCTCGTCCGCCGGCTGGAACTCCGCCCCGCGGTCCACCACCTCGCAGCCGAACTGGATGTCGCCCGGCTGCGGGAGGTAGCGCGCCGGCCGCTCCCAGTGAATCCCGTCGGCCGCTTCGAGATAGCCGATGCGCGAGCGGCTGGAATGCTGATCCGGCTGCGCCGCGCCGTACCAGATCCGAAACCGCCCGCTGGCCGGGTCGCGCTGCACCGTGAAGTAGGGCTGGAAGCAGCCGTCCTCGCGCCCGGTGACCACCGGGTTCGGGATGGCCGGGTCGCGCACGGGGCAGTCCACCCGGCGGGTGACGTTTTCCGCGCTCGCGATGAGGGCGTCGTCGAGCAGCAGGTGCGGCCCGGGCTGCGCGGGGACCGGCAGGGCGAGCGTCTCGGCGGGATCGGTGCCGTAGAGCCTGGCGGCGGCGATGTCGACGGTCGGCACGGCGCCGCGCGCCTGCTCGGCGTCGCGCCGGTCGGTGTCGGTGTGGCTGAAGCCCGCGGCAGGGACCGGCACCAGCGCCTCGCCGGGCCGGCCCCAGAGCAGCCGCAGCCGGCCGCTGCCGCCGCTCTGGAAGTACTCGACGCGCAGCTTGAGCTGTGTGTCGCGCCGCGCCTGGAGGGCCGTCTCAGCGCTGCCGGTGTCCCAGGCGTCGAGCGCCAGGCGGTCGTCGAGCCAGACACGGGCGCCGTTGTCGGCCTCCACGCGGAGGAGCACGTCGCCGTCCCAGGCCGGCGACAGCCGGCCGAAGTAGAGCGCCGAGTAGTCGTTGATGGTGGTGCCGGTGTCGAGGTCCAACACGGCCACGACGTTCAGATCCCAGGGCCGGTCGAAGTTGGCGCTGTTGAAGCGCACTCCCACCAGCCCCGGCTCGCCCGCCAGGAGGAGCATCGGGAGCCAGGGCCAGGCGCTCACGCCGTCACCTCCGCCACCGTCGCCGCGAGCACGTCGCAGCCTTCTTCGATGCCCTCGCGCGTGATGCACAGCGGCGGGCAGATCTTGACACACGCGCCGCCCACGCCCACCGCGCCGAAGAAGAGGAGGCCCTGCTCGAGGCACCGCTCGATGACAGCGTGCGCCGTGTCGGGATCGGGGTCGGTGGTGCCCGGATGGACGCACTGAAGCCCGCCCACCAACCCGACCGACTTGGCCACGCCGATGCGCTCCGGATGCGCCTCGCCGATGGCCCTGATGCGCGGCGCGAGGACCTCTCCCATCCGCCGGGCGTTGTCGATCAGCCCGCCCTCGAGGGCCTTGATGTTGGCCACCGCCGCGGCGCAGCAGACTGGGTTGCCCGTGTGCGTGCTGGTCATCGAGCCGGCCGGGAAAAGGTCCATGACCACCTCGCGGCCGATCACCGCGCCGAGCGGGAGCGAGCTGGAGATGCCTTTGCCGCAGCAGATCAGGTCGGGCACCACGCCGTAGAGCTCGAACCCCCAGCGCCGCCCGCAGCGGCCGAAGCCGGCCTGCACCTCGTCGAAGGTGAGCACCACCTGCTGCTCGGCACACCAGTTGCGGAGCCGCTGCGCGTACTCGACCGGGAGGAAGTCGGGGCCGACGCCCTGATAGGTCTCGACGATCACGCCGGCCACGTCTTCGGGTCCGACGCCGAGCGCCGAGAGGCCGTAGAGGAAGCTGTCGAAGCTGGTGTCGGTGACGCGGTAGCCGTCGGGGAACGGCACCTGCACGATGCCCGGGTCGAGGTGGAGGATCCACTCCTTGAGCGCCGGGATGCCGCCAATCAACTGCGCGCCGAGGGTCCGCCCGTGGAAGGCGTTGCCGAACGAGACCACCACGCTCTTGCGCCGGCCGCCGACCTGCATGCCGTGGGCGCGGGACAGCTTGAGGGCGCACTCGGTGGTCTCCGAGCCGGTGGTGAGGAGGAAGACCTTGTCCAGCCCCTCGGGCGCAATGCTGCGCAGCAGCTCGACCAGCTCGAGCCGCTCCTGTGAGGGGAAGCAGTAGTTGTGGAGCAGGTCGCGATCGGCCTGGGCATGGATGGCGGCCTTGATGGCAGGGTGGCTGTGTCCGGCGTTCGCCACCAGCACGCCGCTGCTCCAGTCGAGCCAGGTGTTGCCCCACGGATCGTGGACCTGAAAGCCCTCGGCCCGGTCCCAGACCACGGGCGGCTGGCCCTGCATCGACACCGGCTCGGCGGCGTAGAGCCGGCGGATCAGCGCCACCGCTTCCGGGTGGGGGAAGGGCGGCTGAATGCGCCGGAGCCGGGTGTGCACCGGTGCGACGTCGCGCGGGGTGAGGTCGAACGGCTTGCCCATCGTGGCTCCTTCGTGGGCGCATTAAAGCACAACCTGCCGCACCGGCCAAGCGGATCGTGCGCGCCGTTGCCCGATGCCCGGTCGCGGCACAGAATGCAGCCTATCGCAGCGCCGAGGGAGCCACCGACCATGGACGAACAGACCCCAACCAGGAGTGCCGCCGCGGCGGTGTGGCTCGGGCTGGTCCTCACCGCGGGCCTCACGGCCGCCGCTCAGGACGCCGCCACCGTCACCTACGTCGACGACACCGGCCGCGTCAACTTCGCCACCGCCAACGAGCCGTTCGTGCCCATCGGGCTCTACACCTGGACCTCCTCGCCCGACGTGGTGCGGAAGGCTGCCGAGGCCGGGTTCAACTGCGTCACGCTGATGGCCCAGGGCGACCTGGCCAGCCTGGGGGCGGCGCTGGACGAGGCGCAGCGGCTGGGCGTCAAGGTGCTGGTGGACTTCCACGAGCTGTATCCCGACGCCAAGAACCCGCCGCAGGCCATCCGGCAGTGGACCACGTTCGACGACATGGTCAATGGCGTGGTGACGCTCTATCGGCCACATCCGGCCCTGCTCGGCTGGAGCATCGGCTGGATGGACCCCACGGCGCCGGAGCTGAAGGCGCGCTACGACCAGGTGCGCGCTCTGGACCAGGACCACGTCTGCCTGGCGGCGGTGACCGACACCAAGGTCGCCGGCGGCAAGTGGGGCGACGGTGCGGATGTGCTGGCGACCATGACCTCGCCGGTGCCCAAGTGGCCGCTGGCCGGCGCGGGCCACATGGTGCGCCGGACCCTGGCCATCGCCGGTGCGGAGCGAAGCGTGTGGCTCCACCTCCAGGCCTACGACTTCGGCATCTGGGACCGGGCCCACGCCGCCGACTACCGCGCACCGACCCTCGACGAGATGCGCACCATGGCCCTGGCTGGCCTGGCCGGTGGGGCGAACGGCGTGATGGTCTTCAGTTGGGACATGCTCCATCGTGACAGACTCGGCTTCGACGCGCGCTGGAAGGATGTCGTGGCCCTGGTGGGCGAGCTCAACCAACTGCTCCCGGGCCTGACCACGCCCGCGCCGCCGCCGACGCTGACGCTGCAGGCGAACCCGCCCGAGCAGCTCTTCGCCCGCGCCTGGCGGCGGGGGCACATCCTCTACGTTGCGGCGTCGAACGGCGGCAAGAGCGCGGGCAGCGTGACCTTCCGCCTGCCGGCCGGAGCCGGCGCGCCGGAGCTGTTGGCCGGCCGGGCCGAGGTCCCCGCGGCCGGCATCGGCCTGGAGGCGGGTCAGGCCGCGGCCGTGCGTGTGCTGCTGCCATAGACAGGTGAGGAGGGCCGCGCGCCGCCCCGGCGAAGCGGTGGGCGTGGAGCGCATCGGGCTGGGCGGAGCACTGGCGTTGGCACTGCTGGCCGCGCAGGCCCGTGCGGAGCCGCACTGGCTGCGCGCGGGACTGAACGTCGACCGGCCGGTGTGGGGCTTCCGCGACGGGCTGCTGGTCGGCCTCTGGCCCGGCGCCGTGGAGGGCGTGGGCGACGGCGGGCCGCGCGGGCTGATCCGCCTCGGCTACCCCGTGGGCGAGCCGCCGCACCACGAGCTGATCAACTTCATCGCCGTTGAGCCGGACGTGGGTGACGGCCACTGGCGCGGCCGCTCGGAGATCGAGCCAGGCGCCGACGGGCGGCCCGGCAAGGTCTTCACCGCCGGGCCGCCGGACGGTTCGCCGCCGGCCGACCGGCTCTACCCCGGGCAGCTCGACCGCCCGCCCGACAACCCCGACGCTGAACGGCTCCAGCTCGGCATCGACGTCGAGCGGTTCGCCAACGGCGCGCACGTCCGGCTCGTGCTCACCTTGCGTAGCGACCGGCCCGACGAGGTCATGCTACAGGCCTTCGCCCGGGCCGATAGCGCGCCTGTCCGCTCGTGCGTGCTCACCGCCACGATGGGCAACAAGGCGCGGCTGCGGCACGCGCTGCTGGCGGATGGCCTGTGGTCGGCCACGGCGCTCTGGCCGGGCCACGCCGGTCACGAGTTCACCCCGTTCCAGGCGGTGCCGCTGGCCAGGCTGCGGCGGAACGACGCCGGAGACGTGCTCGTTCCGATGGAGTGTGACGAGCCGGATCCGGCCGCGAACTGGCCTCACGACCCGGCCGACTGGTGGCGCTGGAGGTGGGAGAAGCTGGTGCAATGGTGGCGCGTGCCGGCGGCGGACGTCGGACCCGGCGTGCACTTCGCGGCCAACGGCCGGGCGCGCTACTACGGCACGGCGCTCGACATCCCCGGCGGCGTGGCGTTCGAGAACACCGAGATCCGGATGCCTTTCCGGCCCGGCCGGGCGGTCGGCTTCGGCATCACCCGGCGGCGCGAGGACCTGGGGCTCTGAATGGCCGAGGATGACACGGCGACCGAGGGCGACGACCCCGGCGAGGTGGCGCGACTCCTGACCCGCCTCGCCGGTGCCGACGAGCACGGCCGGCGCTCCGCACTGCGCACCTTGCACACGCTGGGCGAGGACGCACTGGCCGCGGCGGTCTGCGCCGCCCTCGCCGGACGCCCCGAAGACCTGGCCGCCCTGGCCGACCCACGCGCCCTCGCACCGCTCTCCGCCGCCCTGCGCTCCGCCGGCGACGAGATGCGCTGGTGTGCCGCCGAGGCCCTCGGCCGGCTGGCCGACCCGCGCGCGGCCGAGCCGCTGCTCGCCGCCGTCGCCGACCCCCATCCGCGCGTCCGGCGGAACGTCATCGAGGCGCTGGGCCGTCTCGGCGACCACCGCGCGGTGGAACCGCTGATCGGCGCCCTCGCCGACCCCGATGCGACCGCGCGCCGCGCCGCCGCCGTGACGCTGGGCAAGCTGGGCGAACCGCGCGCCGTGGAGCCGTTGCTCGGCGCTCTGGTCGACCCGCGCGGTGAGCTGGACCGCAGCGTGGGGCAGGCACTGGTGAAGCTCGGCGAGGGGGAGCTGGTGACGTCGGTGACCGCCGTGCTGAATGGCCGGCCGGAGGCGCTGCACGACGCCCGCGCGGTGCGTCCGCTCGTCGCCGCGCTGGGTCATGCCGCGCCGGCCATCCGCCGCCGCGCCGCGGCCGAGCTGGCCAGGTTGGGCGGAGCCGCCGCGACCGCGGCGCTGGCCGGGCTGCTCCCCGACGCGGACGAGGAGGTGGGCCGACTGGCCGCGCGGGCGCTGGCCAAGCTCGGCGATGCCGAGGCGGTGGAGGCGTTGGTCGCCGCGCTGGACCACCCGGGCGATCGAGTTCGCTGGCGTGCGGCGGAGGCGCTCGGCGAGCTGGGCGAGGGGCGGGCGGTGGGCCTGCTGGTCGGCGCGCTGGCCGACGCTCACCCACGGGTCCGGCAGCGGGCGGCGGAGGGGCTCGGCCGGCTCGGCGACGCGCGGGCCGTGGAGCCGCTCGTGGCGGCGCTGGCCGACCCGGAGACGGCGGTCTGCGTGGCGGCCGTGTCGGCCCTCGGGCGACTCGCGAGCGCACGCGCGGGAGGGCCGGTGGTGGCCCTTGTGTGCGCCGGCGACACCGCGATCCCGGAGGAGGTCGCGGCGGCGGCGCTGCTCGGCCTGGGAGCCCTGGCGGTGGCGCCGCTGGTGGTCGCCCTGCGCGCGGAGGACGTGGCGGTGCGCAGGCGGGCGGCAGGATGGCTGGAGCGCCTCGCGGCGACGGCGGGCAGCGCACTCCCGGCGCTGCGCCAGGCGGCGCGCCGTGATCCGGCGCTGCAGAGCGAGTGTCGGAGCGCCATCGCAACGATCGAGGCGGCGCTGCAGGCGGCGCCGACGGAGCTGCTGGCGGACAGACCGGCGGGGACAGGGTGAAGACCGGAGGCGGAGGAATGGGAGGACAACCCCTGGGCGCAGCGAAAAGGTGTGTAGCTCCTCCGGCTGCCGGCAGGTGGCGTTACCAGGGCGCGGGCGCGCCGACGCCTCGCTGCATGCTCGCGCATCGATGCTGAACTTGGCGAATCGACGCACTAGCTTGAGGAGAGGAGGATCCAGGGTGGGCCTACAGCTCTTTCGGTGGTGGCGTCGCGGCCAGAGCGATCGGGAGGCCGTGCTCGGTCGGCTGCTCGCCGACCTTGGGCGTCGCAACGAGCGTCGGCGCCTCAGGGCCGCGGAGCAGTTGGGTGCGCTCGGCGACAGACGTGCCGTCGAGCCGCTGATTTGCGCCTTGCATGACCCCGGCAGTGGCGTCCGCAGCGCTGCCGCTGCGGCTCTTGGTAGGCTCGGCGATGCCCGTGCCGGCGAGGCCTTGATCAGTGCAGGCCGAGCCCAACGACTGTCGCGGAGCATGGTCGTCTGCCAGCTCATCGCGATAGGCGACGAGCGCGCATCCCTGGCACTCGAGCACCTCCTGACTGACGACGATTCCATCTCAACATGGATGGTTGACCAGATCTCCGGCCTCGGCTTCATTGCCGTCGCGCCTCTCATACGGGTGTTGGATGGCGCTTCATTGCTCGCTCGTGTCCGGGCTGTGATGGCCCTGGGCGCGATCAGGGACCAGAGGGTCATTACGCCTCTGGTTGAGCTCATGCTCAGCGACAACGGTGACCTGGTGGTCCGAGCCGGTGAGGCGTTGGCGAGACAGGGAGCGGCAGCCCTCCCTGGGCTTGCGCAGGTGCTTCACGGGGGGCGTGAATACGCAAGGCTCTGGGCTATTCGAGCCATGGCAGCGATAGGGGACGAGCGTGCCGTGGAGCCCTTACGCTTGGTGCTTGATCGCGGGACCACAACGGATCGAGTGGAAGCCGCAAAAGCGCTGGGACAACTGGGGGACGATGGTTCTGCGAGAAGGCTCCGGCCTCTGCTCCAAAGCCGTGACTGGCAAGAACAGGAGGCCGCCGCGTTTGCTCTCGGTGTCTTGGGCGACTATGCGTCGGTCCCGCGTCTAGTCGATCTCGTAGTGGACGGCCACATGGCCGCGCGGATAGCCGCCGCTCGCGCGTTGGGACAACTGGGCCATGCCGACGCCGTCGGTCCAGTGTGTGCTCTTCTCATGGATTTGCAGTCCGATTCGCGTAGCGACACGGCCAAGATCGAAAATGCGCGCCTGACTGTGGAGCGCGCACTGGGCCAGTTGGGCGCGTCGGCAGCCGTCGTCGCGCTACGAGAGGTCCTTGGCACCCACACTCGCGAAGAGGACAACTACATACTCTTGCAGCTGGCCCGACTTGGTGACCACGCTGGGCGCGAAGAGATCGCCCGGCGCGTGGCAAGGGGATCGGATTATAGCGGATCGGATCAGATGCCGTTAGCCTGTCGGGAGCAAGGGCTCGACCTGATCGATGTACTGTTCGATGCGTACCGGATCCGCCAACGCGACTTCCCGCACTTCCTCTTCTGGCGATTGCGGGAACTCGGCGAAGAGGGCCTTCTGCGGCTGCGTGAACGTGTTGAGCTCGAACAAGACAAGGCGTTCCGACGGAACTTGCGCAGGACGATCCGTTGGCTCGAGTCGAGCCAACGGGAGGGGGCGACTGAGTTGCTCCACGCAGCCGCCCCGGAAGGGGTCGGCACGGAGCTCCTCTCCGCCGACGCCGTGGAGGGCAGCGGCACCGAGCTGGAGGCCGAGCAGCCGGGGAAAGACGCCTGACCATGCCGTTCGCCTGGGGTCTCGATCTCGGCACCAGCAACAGCGTCCTCGCCGTCTGCCGCACCGCGGAAGGCAGCCCCGAGTGCGTCTGGATCGAGGACCTCTGCCTCCCCCGCGACCATCCCCTCGGCGCCGCCGACGAGCCCACCCCGCTGATCCCCTCCATCGTCGAGCTGCCCACCCGCGACCTGGCCCGTGCTTTCGTCGGCCGGCAGGCCGTGGACCGCCACTTCGACGAGCACGTCCCCACCCCGCCCCAGCTCGCGCGCCGCTTCAAGCTCTGCCTCGGCGACGACCCGCACCATCCCGTCGCCCATGCCCATTGGGGCGATGTCAGCGCGCGCCTGGCCGCCGCCGCGCTGACCCAGGGCATCCTCACCGGCGCGCGGCGGAGCGAGCTGGGCCCACATGGCGTCCGCGCCTGGCTCCGCACCCTCTGGCGCGGCTGGCCCGACGAGCTGGTCATCCCCGCGCCGGTGTGCAGCTTCGAGCGCTACCTGGCCGAAGTGCGCCGCATCGCCCGCCGCTGCGGTGTGCGCGACGTGCACTTCATCGAGGAGCCGGTCGCCGCCGCGCTCGGCTACGGGCTCGACGTGGGCCGCGAGCAGGTGGTGCTGATCATCGACTTCGGCGGCGGCACGCTCAACCTGGCGGTGGTGCGGCTCGGCGCCGACGCCGTCAAGGGGCGCACCTCCGTGCTCGCCACCGCCGGCGCCGAGATCGGCGGCGAGACCGTCAACGACTGGCTCTGCGAAGAGGTCGCCGCGCGCTCGGGCATGGACGCCGAATGGGTGCGCGCGGAGATGCTGTGGGATGTGGAGACCGCCAAGAAGAAGCTGTCGCGCCGCGACAGCCCCGGCGCGACCATCGGCACGGTGCAGCTCACGCGCGACGAGCTGATCGGCCTCCTGGAGCAGCGCGGCGTGTACGAGCGGTTGCGCGGCGGGCTGGCCCAGGTGGTGGAGGACGCCCGGCCGAAGGAGCCGGACCTGCAGGTCGCCGAGGTGCTGCTGATCGGCGGGAGCACGCTCCTGCCGCGGATCGCCGAGGAGGTGGAGGCGGTCGCCGGGCTCCGGCCGCGCCACTGGCGGCCGTTCGAGGCGGTGGCGCGCGGCGCCGCGCTGTTCGGCGCCGGGCGGGCGGTGGACCCGGTGTTCTACCACGACTACGCGGTGCGCCTGCAGGTGCAGCAGACGCACCCGCCGGAGTTCGAGTATGAGCGGCTGATCGCCGCCGGCTCGCCCTACCCCACGCCGCGCGGCGCGGAGGTGGTGCATCACTACCAGGTGCGGCCCGGGATGGACCGCTTCTCGCTGCCGATCTGCGAGCTGGGCCGGTTCGGCTGGCAGGCGCTGGCCTGGTCGCGGCGCGAGAACGGCAGCGACTACTGGCACCCGACCGACGCGGTGCAGCGCGGGCGGGTCCGCTGCCTCAACGAGGGCGCGCCCGACCTCCCGCTCCGCCCGCCGTCGCGCGACAGCGCGACCAGGCTGCGGGTGCGGTATCGCGTCGATCGCGACCGTCAGCTCCGGGTGGAGGTGACGGACCTGATGACCAAGGCGGTGCTGCTCCGCGACGAGGTGGTGGCGACGCTGGCCGAGGGGGGCGGGTGAGCTACCCCCGATCGACGAACACCCCCGACACCACCGCGTTGAACCCCGCCCGCTTCCGCACCTCTATCGTCACCGGCCCCGTCACCGTCCAGCCCAGGTACACCCCCGTGTCCATCTCCTCCATCGCCGCGTCCGCCGTGCTCAGCTCCAGCCCCAGATCGTCGAGCAGCGCCACCTGCATCCCGCGCTTGTTGCGGTCGAAGTCGAGCAGGTACACGGTCAACCGGTAGCTGGCAGCGCCCGGCGGCGTCACCGCCAGCCGCACCGTGTCGTTCGCGAACCAGCAGCTCGCGCGGGGGTCGCCCTGCCCACCTGGTGCGAGCGGCACGCGCGGGTCGTCGCCGGCAGACGTTCTCCACGTGAACTCGGTGCCGTCGCGCAGCTCCAGCCGGTAGCCGTTCTGCTCCGCCGTCGCCGCGTCCACCGCCGGGAGCCAGGCAGCGAGCTTGCCGTAGCGCCCTTCCCATCGCCCGCCCGAGGTCACGTCACGCCCCGCCGCCTGTGCCGTGACTGGCGGCACCTCCTCGGGGAAGCACCACGCCAGCGGCAGCTCGACCCGGCCCGGCCCGCCGCCGCTAGGCATCTCCGGCGTCCACCGCGCCACCTTCAGGCGCTTGCCGTCCGCCGTGACCGCCAGCAGCTCCACCCGCTCCGGCACGGGCCAGGTGCCCTCGTCGAAGACGCTCAGGCATACCTTCGGCGGCTCCGCAGGCAGCGCCGTGGCCTCGATCCGGAACACCGCCGGACCCTCGATGCGACCCAGCGGGCGCCCGTCGAGCGCCACCTCCAGCGGCCCCGGCTCGCCGATCCGCGTCACGCCGAGCCGCAGCGCGAGGCTTGTCACGCCCGCCAGCTCCGGCCGCGCCGCCGGAGGCACGGTGGCCTGTGCCGGAGCCGGGAACAGCCGCTCGCGCAGCTCGCCCAGTCGCCCGGCGTCGCCCTCGGGCAACTGCGGAGAGCGGCCCTGACCCACCACCAGCACCGAGGCTGTGCCGTGCCGCGGCAACAGCACCCGGGTCACTCCTTTGCCGCCGATCAGTTCGGCGGTGTAGGGCGGACCATCGGCGCAATGGACCTGTGCCCACGTCAAGCCCCCCGTCGCCATCCGGAGCGTGACCGTCACATCTTCGGTGACAGGTGTCCGCCGGCTGAGGAACCGCACCCGCGACGTGACCGGCACCACGTAGCGCCCCTGCCCATCGACGAACAGGTTGGCATCGTTGGCCCCGGTGACCTCGACGCAGTGGGGCACCAGCACCTGCCGCTTGCCCCTCAGCGACTCGAAGAGCGGCGCATAGATCTCCAGCAGGTCCGCGGCGCGCGGGTTGGCGCCCTGCTGGGAGATGGGGAACTGGTGCGCGATCATCTGCGGGAACACCGCCCACTGCAGCCGCCGCTTGAGCTGTGCCTCGAAGGCCAGCAGGTCGGCGTCGTAGCGATAGCGCATGTGCCAGGCCGAGATCGGCTTGTAAGGCAGGAGGTAGCCCAGGCCGCGGACGTAGTCGTTCTCGTGGCAGCAGCCGTCGGTGTCGCGGAGCGGCTCCACGCGGTAGAACTGGTTGACGAACACGCGCTTGCCCGCGGCGTGGCTGAGCCGGCAGACCTCGCGGACCGCCTCCTCCACCGGCCCGGCCAGGTCCTCGACCGCCCGGTCACCGACCATCGTCTGCCCGTCGTCGTGGCCCCAGTCGGTCACGCTCGCCCAGTCGAGCCGGTCGATGATGAAGCCGGCCAGCCCCGGCAGCCGCTCGAGGTGCCGCCGCACCTGCTCCTGCAGCACCGGGAAGAGCGCGTACCCGTGGCCGGGGTTCATCGCCATCGCGCCCTCCCAGGTGGGGATGGGTCGGCCGGCCTGGTCGTGGACGAGGGCGTTGGCGAACTGCTCGCGGAGGAGCCGCTCGGCCGCGGCGGCGTCGCCGCCCTTGCCGCCCGCGCCGCCGTACTCGGTGACGTTGAAGTAAGCGTACGTGCCGATCCCGTGCTGCGTCATGTCGCGGGCGAAGGAGCTGATCCGGTCGTCGGTCATGGTCTGGCCGAGTTTCCACCAGCGAGCATAGGTGTAGGGCGCCCACTCGTTCTCCGCCGGCAGATACTCGCCGAGCCAGGTGAACCAGAAGCTCGACCAGAGGTAGCGCACGTGCTGCCGCGCCATCTCGTCGTAGTCAGGGTGGTCCTGGATGTGGTGGTAGTAGAACACGCCCTCTTGTTCGCCCCGCGGGAGCGGCGGCTCGAACCAGTCCGGGAACGCCGCGCTGTACGCCGCGACCGCCGAGCGATAGTCCGCCGGGTGGCTCCAGAAAAGGAGCCGCAGCGTGGCCGGCCGCCCGCCGCCCATGGCGCGGTGCGCCAGAACGAACCGCAGCGTCTTCGCGTCGCGCCACTCGACCTGCAAGTGGGGGATCGGCGGGTCGGGCGGCAAGGCGATGGTCAGCCCCTGATCGGTGGCGGGATCGAGGACGCTGACGAGCGGCAGCACATAGCACCGCCCGTCGCCCCAGCCGACGGAGGCGTACGGCGCCGGGCGGTAGGTCGGATAGCCCGCCACCGCCATCACCCCGCGCTCGGTGGGCGTGAAGAGGCTGCGCTCGGCGGTCAGGAGCGGGAACTCGAGGGTCACCTCATGCCCGGCGCGAGGGGTGTCGGCGGCGAAGGTCAGGTCCCACTGCAGCCCGCCGGGAATGCGCGTCCTGGCGGAGCTGGGCGCCGGCCCGGGCTGGTGGGTGGCTTCGTTGGTGACGGCGAGGTCGATGCCCGGCGCGAGCCAGCCGAGCGCCGACCGGGCCTCGGCGGGGGTCAGCGGCGCGCCTACCGGCGCGGCGCCGGCGCAGGCCGCGGCCAGGAGGAGCGTGCAACCTGCCATTCGAACCATGCGGCCACTCCCGTTCAGATCCCCAGCGCCGCCTTGACCCGCGCGAACGCCTCCAGCGCCATCTGCAGATCCTCCGTGGTGTGCGCCGCCGAGAGCTGCGTGCGGATCCGCGCCTTGCCCTGCGGCACCACCGGGTAAGAAAACCCGATCACGTAGACACCTTCCTCCAGCAGCGCGTCGGCCACCCGCGCCGCCAGCGCCGCGTCGCCCAGCATCACCGGCACGATGGGGTGCTCGCCCGCGACGATGGTGAAGCCGC
>JACPDV010000610.1 GCA_016183835.1 Armatimonadota bacterium | reverse complement strand
GTGAGCAGGAACAGGATCTCGGATTCCGGTTCCAGCCCATCCATCTCGTTGAGAAGCTGGTGGAGGGTGACGCGCGCCTGGATGGGTGCTTCCAGGTCGCGCGAGATGGCCACCAGGTCAACGTCCTCCATGATCACCATGCTTGGCTGGAGCATCCGCGCCATCTGGCAGCACTGGCGGATGAGGCCGAGCTGCTCGGCGGCGAGGAGGATCACGGTGACCCCTTCGAGCCGGCCGGCGAGCCACATGGCGGTGTAGGTCTTCCCGGTGCCGGGCTTGCCGTGGAGCAGGACTCCGTGCCGGACGGCGCGGCCGCTGCGGCGAAGCGCGGCGGCGTGCTCGAAATAGCGGATGGTGCTGCGCTCGAGTAGACTCATCGTGGATTCGGGCAGGATCACCTCGTCGCGACGGACCGCGGGGAACCTGTGGATGCGGACCGTCGAGGACTCCGGCCCGTACGCCACGTGCGAGCATTCCAGGGAGACCACTCTGCCGCGGAAGATGCTCGCCTCTTGGATCCGTCGCGCCAGCCACTCCAGGCAGCGCCCGGCCTCGTCCGCCGTGCGCGCCATGGCCGACACTTCCAGGGATTGCCGATACTCGCCGAGACGGAGCTGGACGACCATGGCCTGTTCGTCGCCGCCGAGCAGGAACAGGCCGTCTGTGACGCAGTTGATCAGCTCGCCCGGACCCCGCTCCACTTGGTTGTACTGCACCGGCGCCACCGGCAGCCGGAAATCCTGGCCCAGGCTGACCACGGAGCGCAGGTCGTTCATGTGGTAGTGGGCGTTGTACCCCTGCAAGCGAACAGACATCTGCTCCCGCGCCGCGAAGTCGAGGAGCGCTTGGTTGAGATCCACCAAAGCCGATAGCGCAAAGGGGCGGCTGACGATGGGCAGCGAGGAGCAGTCGGTGCCCATGAACTCATTGACCACTTGCCCCACATACTGCAAGCGCTGGCCCTGGGCTGCGCCCGCGTCGCCCGCCGCGCCCAAAGCGCCTGCCATCCAGCCTAGCATACCCCACTCCCAGCGCCCGCTACTTGGGCGGCTTTTGGCTGCCCGCCGCGTTTGCCAGCCGGCGCCGGCGGCGGCGCCGTGGCCGCCCACTCGGCGTAAGCCCGCCAGCTATCCGGCGCGAACACCGCCGCGGCCTGCACGAGCCCTTTGCTCTTCTGGGTGTACTTCACCACCACGTCGTCGCCCACCTTGAAGGGGGATGCGTCCACCTTCTTGCCTCCCGCGAACCAGGCCGTGCCGGCCCCGGATTGCGCATTGGTCCGCTCGGCGCTCCCCTCCACCGCCACACTGAAGGCGCCTGCGTCGCCCATCGACGCAATCTTGCCCCTCAATGTCTGCTTCGCACAGAAGGCCAGGAACGTCGGCTCGTCGGCCAGGTCGGCCAGGATGAGCCGTGGCGTGCCGGTGCGACGAACCGTGAGCATGACCTTGTCGCCCACGGCGAACGCCTTCAGCTCCACCGGCTGTCCGTCCTTCATGACCACCGACTTGCGCTCGCCCTCGGCGCGCAGGAGCAGCTCGCGCTTCTTGCCGTGGGCCGTGGTGACCAGCACCGCCTGCACCCGCGCCTTGCCCTGTGGCCGCTCCTCGATGGAGTCGATGGTGGCTCGCTCGCCCTTCGTCTCGGCATCGAGGATGGCGATGCTCGCCTCGTCGAGGATCTCGCGCGCGGCGTGGGGCGGCTCGCCCTCGCGGACGTACTGCACCCGGACACGGCCGTCCTTGGGGAAGTCCTCGAGCTTGCCCGGGTCGCCGTTGATCCAGACCTTGGTGGTGGCGGAGAGGGTGAACTTCTCAGCGCCCGCGCGGCGGCTCAACTCGATGACCTGCAGCGCGGTATCGAGCTTGGCCAGCTTGCCCGTCACTTCGGCGACGCGTTCCCGCTTGCGTCCGGCGGGCGCCTCCGCCGCCGGTCCCTGCGCCACGACCGATCCCGCCGCCGCCAGCACAACCCAGAGCAGCCAGCTCGTCCGCATCGAAGCACCTCCGTGTGTCAGCATCGAAACATCGCCGCGGAGTCTACGATCCCACGAAACCGGTCGTCAAGGGGATCGGCGGAAAGGGTGTGGGGTGTAAGGGTGTGGGGTGTCGGTGCGGAGCCGGATGCCGCGCTCCTGGTCCGCTCCGCACCTACACCCCACACCCTTGCGCCCTACACCCCTTCCTCTCCGCAGCGGTATACTGGACGCACCTGGAGCCAGACCTGTCGCGCAGTGCCACAACCCAGCCCGACCGCTCGGTGCTCCGCAAGATGCTCCGCGGCGAGAGCGCCCGGCAATACGCCCTCGGCAGCCTCGCCTACGCGGCGCGGATCGAGTCCGACCTGCCGCTCCTCGCACCGCGCGCGCTGGCCTGGTACGCCGCCCTGCTCGAAGCCGGCCTCTCCGTGCCGTTCGGCGTGGTGCTCGACCTGGGCTACCTGCTCCTCGAAGGCGAGCAGTTCCGGTTCCGCGGCTTTTTCGCCGACAACGTGCTCTCGGCCGACGAACGGGAGATCCGCCAGGCCTACGAAGCCCGTGTGCTCAGCCGGCGGCTCCAGGAGGCCAACTTCCTCCGCGCGCGGCGGATCGTGCTCGACCACGGCCAGCCCGACCGCGCCGTGGTCCGTGTCCTCGAGTTGGCGCTCCAGCCCGCCTCCGCCTCGCTCAGCCGCCTCTACCTGCTGGACCAGCCCCACGAGCTGCGGCTCGACCCCGGCCAGGCGGACCTGCGCGTGGTGGCCGACGCCTTCGAGGCCGCGGAGGGCCGGCCCGGGCTGCTCCTCCAACAGCTCGCCGAGATCACCGCCGTCAGCGCCAGTCTCGATTTCGACCGGCTCCTGGCCGCCGAGGAGCTGTACGAGCTCGAGCACCTGCGCGTCTTCGCCCGCCACAGCCTGCGCCTCGCCGCCCGCGGCATGAAGCGCGTGGAGCGGCTTCTCGGCCCCCGCCGCCAGCGCAGCCTGCGCCTCCTCCGCGAGCGCGCCCTGGCGGAGACGTCGCTCGAGAGCACCGGCACTTACCCCACCGGCGGGATCGCCGAGCTGACCACCAGCGGACCCATCGAGAACCTGGTCCCCAGCGAGCTGATCTACCTCGACCCCGGCCAGCCGATGGATCCCTTCCTCCTCCGCTTCGCCGAGAACGAGCTCCTCAAGTTCCTGCGCGACAGCACCGTCCTGCGCATGATGCGGCGCTCCGTGGTGTTCTACATCGAGGACTGCGCCGATTTCGTCTGCCCCATCGTCAAGGGCGCCGAGCTCCACGGCACCAAGGCCGTCAGGTGTCTCATGGGTCTCGTGCTCGCCCTCGTCGCCGACTTGCTGGCGGTGTTCCGCCACGACGACGTCGACTTCGTCCTGCGCCTTGTCTGCGCGCCCGGTGAGAGCGCCAGCACGACCGCGGAGCGGCGCGAGATCGTCGACGTGCTGCACCTCCTGCTGCGCGAGAAGGAGGAACAGGGCAACGCCCGGGTGGAGTCGCTCGACGGCGACCTGGCCGAAGAGGTGGACGCCGCGCGGGCGGTGGCCGGGCGCTCGCTCACGGTGGTGGTCATCGCCCGGCCGCAGCAGGCGGCGCGGGTCGCGGCGCTGCCGCGCGCCGCCGACCGCCGGGTCGTGGCGGTGGCGGTGCACACCCAGCCGCTGGAGCGCCCCGCGGAAGGTCTGGAGGTGCCCCTCGCCGAAGCTCCCCTTCAGGCGCTTCGCACCGCGCGCGAGGCCATCCTCCAACGGATCCTGGGGCGATGAACGCGCTCTTCTACCCCACCGCCGCTCACCTCCACGCCGCGCTCGGGCTCTGCGACGACCCCGCGGTGTGGCGCGCGCCGGCGACGCTCTGGACTCTCGCGGCCGAACCCGAGCCGGCCTACGCCCTCCACACCGAGACCGCCGGGCTGGGCAGCGACGTGACCCTCGAGGTGGGCGACGACGGGGCAGCGCTGGGCGAACGCCGCTTCGCCGTGACGTTGCGCCGCGCCGCGCCCAGCTTGCTGCAGGCCGTGCCGCTGGTGCCGCAGCCCGAGCCCGCCGCGGCCGAGCTGGTCTACTTGCGTTACGCCGACGGGGCGACCTTTCGGCGCGCCGCCGGCGACTGCCTCATGCTCGGCAACGACAAGCTCCGCTACCTTTCGCTCGGCGAGGCCGGCGTGCTCCGGGTCGAGGCGCCGAGCCAATTCTTCCTGGCCAAGTGGCGCGACGATCCCTGTCTGCGCGCGTACTACCCCTCGCCAGCCGAGCCGCGGCTGCTCGTGGCCGCCGGCTGGAGCCACCCCCTGGCCGCCAAGCTGCAGCTCGCCGGCCCCGATGCCGAGGAGCTGTGGCTGGTGGAGGCGGACGGCTCGTGGCGCCGGCTGGCAGGCGCCTTCACCGACCTCTACGAGCGTGTGGTGGTGGGCAGCGGCGGCTTCGCGGTGGAGCCGCTGACGCCCGCCGGCGAGCCGCCGTCGCTCACCGTGCGCCTGCGGCTGGAGCCCAACGAGCGGCCCGACCGGCCACAGGCCTGGCGTCTGGCGGCGAGCGACCGGCCGCGCCTCGAGCAGCTCCTCCACGAAGCCACCGAGGCGGAGCTGAACAACCTCCTCCTGGCCTGCGTGCGCGACGGGGCCGGCGTCGGCTACGTGCTGGTGGAGCGGCTCCACGCGGCGGGCCGCGCCGCCCCGCCGCTCCAGGGCGGGCGGGCCTACGCCGCGCGGCTGCCCGAGGAGATGCTCTACCTCCCGGTGGGCAAGTCGCTCCAGCCGCTCCTCTCGCGACGCACGCTGGTCGAGGCGATGGGCCTCGGCGAGGATCACCTCACGCTGGTGGACGCCACGGACGATGGCGGGCTGCGCCTCACCCGCCCCCCGCGCGACTGGTTCCGGCCTTTGCTCCAGGTGGTCGATTACTTCGCCGGCGAGGCCGCCGCGGACGTGCGGGCGCTCGCCGAGCAGGTGAGCTTCGACTTCGACCTGCAAACGGTCGACGAGGGTGCGCCCGAGGTGCCCGCGCAGGCAAGCTGGTGGCGGCGGCTCCTCGGCCTCAGGTAGCCGCCTGCCAGACGGCCACGGCGTCGTGGTACGAGCGCAGCCACTCCTCCGCATGCGCCTTGCCGCGGGCCTGGTCCAGCAACTCGATCAGCTCGTCGCAGAGCTCCCGCTCGGCGTCGCTGACGGCCCTTTGGCGCGCGCCGAGTTCGACCACGAGCATGAGCAGGCAGTCCTCCACACGGGCCAGCCACCCAGGTGTGGAGTCCCTCAGCGTGGCGCGCAGGCCGAGCAGCGCGCTGTGCAAGCCGGCGCGTCCGCGCTGCTCGAGCGCGGCCAGTTCGGTGGCCGCCAGGAGTGGCTCGCGGCGGCCACACAGGCGGTCCAGGCGCCAGGCGCAGGCGATCCGAGCGCCGGCGTCCTCCGTCCGGCCGGAGGCGCCAGCGAGGAGCGTCCGCGTCAGCTCGGCCTGATTCGGCACGCCGGCGAACCAGGCCGCCAGGTAGCCCAGCCAGGCTGTGCCGGACGCCGCGCGGGCCGGCCGTGCCGGCGCGCCGGGCGGCGTGTCCGCGGGCAGCAGGTCGGCCGGCCGCTTGGTCTGACGCCAGAGGCGGCAGGCGGTGTCCACAGCGGTGGCGTAGTCGCCGGCATGGTACGCGCGGAGCAGCTCCTCGGCGCCGGACCACCCGGGCGCCCTGCGCGACAGACGCTTCATCAGCCGCTCACGCAGTGGCCCGGGCGCGCCGGCGAAGAGGAGCAAAAGCACGGTCAGCCGGGCGGGCCGGAGCGCCGCGGGAGCCACGTCGACCACCGCCACGGCAAGCTGAAGCAGTGTGTTGCGGCGGGAGGCATCGGCGCGGCGCGCCTCGGCCAGGACGCTCGCGAGGAGCCGGCTGAGCGCTCGCGCCAGAGCCGGTCCGAGCGCGGCGTTGTCCGCCGAGCGTGCCAGCGACAGGGCCTCGCGCCAGAGCGCCAGCGCCCGCTCGTGGTCGACCGGGGCGCAGGCCAGCCCGGCGGCGGCCAGACCGGTGACGCCGGCGACCCGCCGCGCTTCTGCGTCGCCGTCGGTGGCACGGGCGATCTGCTCGCAGTCTTCCCGCAGCTCGTCGCGCTGCCGGTCGGTCTCCTCCCAGAGGGCTGCGGCGACCACCTCCAGCCCGGCCAGCCGCCCCGGCTGGAAGCGTAGCTCGGCAAGTAGCGACAGCGCTTCGCGGAGCACCTCGCTCCCGCGGACCTGCCGCGGCCAGAGCAGCGCCTGCAGCCCCGCGGCCACGCCGAGCGCCGGCGCGCGCCCCCCGAGCAGCTTCTGCAGACGCGGCTTGGTGGCGGTCACCAACCCGATCGCCACGCCCTCCAGACTCTCCGCAGGCGAGGTGCCGTAGCGCGGCAGCGGCTGCTTGTAGAGCGGCCCGCCTCCTGAATCGACCGCGCCGAGGCCGAGGGCCGCGCGCCACTCGGGCGGCGCGCCCTCCGCCCAACACGGCGCGTCCAGCTCATCCCCGGTGCCGGCCTCCCGCCAGCCGCCCATCCGGTACCCGGCCCAGGTCTCGCGCACCCACCCGGCCAGCGTCTCGTCCACGGGCGCCACGGCACGCAAGCGCTCCGCCTGCCGGCTGGCCTCCTCGTGGTCCGGCAGGCGGCTGAACAGGACGCGCCGCAGCACCACACGCAGCACCACCGGCCAAGGCTGTTGCGCCAGCGCCTCGTAGAGCAGCCCGAGCTCCCGTGCGGGGAGCCGCTCTGGCGCGAAGCAGGCGACGCACACCGCCGCCACGTCGCCGGCTGCCAAGTGCTCCGCGCGCGTGCCGTCGTGCGGGAGCAGTCGCACTGCCAGCCGGCGCAGATCGTCGAGCTCGGCCGCTCCGACCCGCACCGCCTCGGCCAGACAGCGAAGCGCCTCGGCACGCTCCCCGGCGGCCTCGAGCGCGCCGGCCAGACCCGGCCACGCCGCGCCGTCGGGGCCTTGCAGCGCGAGCAGTCGCCGCCACGGGGTGACCTCGCCGGCCCGCGCCGCGTCGCGCGCCAGCCGGGCCGTCTCCAGCGCCAGGCTCTGCGCTTCGTAGGCCCCGCGCAGGCGCTGCAGCCGCTGCCGCATCCCCGCGAAGCCGTCGACCCGCGCTTGGCTCGACTCCCGCTCGTAGCGCCGGGCCTCCAGCGCCGCCCGCCAGTGGGGCCGCACCGTGCGCCCCGCGTGGATGGCCAGAGCCACCACGGCCCAGATCACCGACCACCACCACGCCGGCCGCCAGCCAGGCCCTGCGGCCGGGGCCAGGCAGCCGCCCACCACCATCACCCACGCACCCACGGCGAGGGTGGCGTACAGCAGGCGCCGGCGGAGCGCAGGCGTCATCGCTCGACCTCGGGGATTGGACCGAGTGTAACCCGCCAACCAGCGACCGGCAACCACTCCACGGTTTGACACGGTCCGGCCCGGGTGGTAGATCACGCCACACGGCCGGCGAGGGATCACGCCAGTGGATGCAGTGCGCCCGGACGAGCCCCGCCGCGATGCCCTGGCCGAGCTCACCTGCCACCTGGCCCTCTTGGCTGCCATCGCCGTCCTGCTGTGGCCCGTCGTCTGCGCCGGCCGTGCGCCACTTCCCGACTACCTCCTCTACTTCCGCCCGTGGGCCGACGGGACCCGCCCGCGCACGCCCTGGAACCCGCTCTATTACGATGCTGTCGGCCAGTACTGGCCCTGGCGGACGCTCCTCCACAACGGGCTGCGAGGCAATGCCCTGCCCTACTGGAACCCTTACCAGTTCTGCGGCTACTCGTTCGTGGGCAACGGGCAGTCGGCGCTGTTCTACCCCGTCAACTGGGTCTTCTTCGGCCTGTTCAGCGTCGCCAACGGCTTCCGGCTGTCGGCGCTGCTCCACCTCCAGCTCGCTGCGTCCGGCACGTACCGGGTGGTGCGCGAGCTGGGCGGCGGGCGGGCCGCCGGGCTCACCGCGGGACTGAGCTTCGCGCTGGGCGGGTTCATGGTGAGCTGGCTGATGCTCCCTACGCTGGTCTCGTCGGCGGCCTGGCTGCCGGTGGCGGTGGCCTGCCTGGAGCGCGCCCGGCGGACGGGCGAGGTGCGCTGGGGCGCCGCGGCGGGGTTGGCGATCGGCATGTCCGCGTTGGCCGGGCATCCGCAGATCTTCCACTATGTGGCGGTGACCAGCCTGTCGCTCGGCGCCATCCGGTTGTGGCGGCGTAGGGACACGCCAACGGCGTGTCCGTCCCCGGCCAACGACCACCCGACGGAGCGGACGGACACGCCGTTGGCGTGTCCCTACGCGGCGTGGGCCTTGGCGGTGGCGGTGGGCGGCCTGCTGTCGGCGGCTCCGCTCCTCCCGGTGCTCGAGCTGGCGCCGCGGAGCCACCGGCCGCCGGGCAAGTCCGACGCCGGGTACCAGGCGTTCCTCGGCCGGTCGGTGCCGGCGGACAGGCTGGCAACGCTGTTCCTGCCGAGGTACTTCGGCAGCGGCGCGAAGGGGGCGGTGCAGCCCGACGACCCTCTGCCGGGCGTCCGGGACGGGCTCTACTGGGGCATGGATCGGCAGGGCGCCATCTCACCCGGCGACTACAGCGAGTTCTGTGTGTACGTGGGCGTGGTCACACTGTTGCTGGCGCTCCACAGCCTGCTCTTCGGCGACGGCGCCGCACGGACCTATGCCGGGATCGGCGTGGTGGCGCTGGTGATGGCGTTCGGGGCGTTCCCGAACCGATGGCTGTACTTCTTGCTGCCGGGCTTTTCGGCGGGTGCCGGGCCGTGCCGGCTGGCGATGGTGTGGTGCTTCGGGGCGTCGGTGGCGGCGGGGATGGCGGTGCATCGGCTCTGCCGCCATCGCTCCGTAGGGGCGACCCTCGTGGTCGCCCGTCCGGGTCTAGCCGGCGTCACGAGCGACGTGGACGGGCGACCACAAGGGTCGCCCCTACGGCAGCCGGCGGTGGTGGCGGCCATTGCACTTGCCCTCCTCTGCCTCGCGGTTGGGCTGGCGCGGTCGACCGTGCACCGTAACGGGCTCGATCTGCTGCTTGAGGTCGCAAGCTACCGGCACCTGCTGGGCACAACGTGGCTGGTTGTGCTGTTGACGTCCGGCGTGGTCGCCATACTCCGCGCGCCGCGGCTGCTCCCCGCCCTGGTGGCGGCGGACTTACTGGCCTTCGGCTGGGGCTTCAACCCAAGTTGCGCGACGAAGCTGCTCGACCCGCTCCCGCCGGCCTTGGCGCCGTGGGCCGCGCGGCTGGGCCCGACCGACCGGCTTCTCGTCGATGACCGGCCAAGGGACTGGGGCTTCTACCGCCCACCTCCGAAGCTGGGCCTGCCGCCCAACCTCGCAACCGCCGCGGGCCTCCGCGAGTTTGGCGGGTACGACTCCCTGATGCCCGCCGCCGCCAAGCAACGGGCCTTCGAGATGAGCGGTGGCAAGCAGCCCTGTCCGGCCATCAATGGCAACATGCTGCTCCTCGGCGACGCCGACCCCTGCGTACCGGAAGTGACCCTGACGAACGGTGCCCGAGCCATCTGGCCCGTACCCGACGAGAGCGGCGTGATTCGCGTGCCGGGCAGTCCCGGCCGGCTCGACCCCGGCGAGCGCCTCCTCGTGGACACCTGCAACCGTGTGGTGATCGAGGGCGCCGGCGCGACGCTCCTCCGCGACGCCGGCTACCCCGGCTGGCACGCTTACGGCCCCGACGGCGCCTTGCTCCCACAACGGCAGACCGCCTTCGAGCGCCACGCCACCAGCCCCGACGGCCCGGTGCGCTGGGTCTACGCTCCCGCCACGGTCCGCGTCGGGCTGTTCCTGGCTCTCTGTGGCCTCGCACTGGCGTCCGCCTCCGTCGCACCAGGCACCAAGCACCAAGCACCAGGCACCAGGCACCAAGCACCAGGCACTGGCAAAGATCCGCCCCCGGGTGGATAATGCGGCTTCTGGCAGGATGAGCCGATGAACCTGGCCGAACTGGCCCGCGAGGCCGGCGTGATCGGTGCCGGCGGGGCAGGCTTCCCGACGCATGTGAAGGTGTCCGCCAGCGCCGACACGGTCATCGCCAATGGCGCCGAGTGCGAGCCGCTGCTCCACAAAGACACCGAGCTGATGATCCACCACGCCGCGGAGGTGGTGGCCGGCCTGCGCGCCTCGATGAAAGCGGTGGGCGCTCAGCGCGGCGTGGTTGGGACGAAGCAGAAGCGCACCCAGGTGGTGGAGGCGCTGACCGCGGCCATCGACTACTACCCCAGCGGCGACGAATTCGAGCTGGTGCATGCGGCCACCGGGCGGCTGATCCCGCCGCTCGGCATCCCGCTCCAGGTGGGCGCCGTGGTGCACAACGTGGAGAGCCTGCTGTGGCTTGCTAACGCCGCGGAGGGCCGGCCGGTGACGCACAAGTGGCTGACGGTCGCCGGCGCCGTGGCCCGGCCGCGGACCTTCGTCGCGCCGCTCGGCACCAGTTTTCAGACTCTGCTCGAGTTCTGCGGCGGGGCGACCGTGCCGCAGCCGGTGGCGCTCCTCGGCGGGGCGATGATGGGCAAGGTCTGCGAGGACTTCGGGCAGCCGGTGACACGCACCACCGGCGGGCTGATCGTGCTCGACCGCGACCATGCGCTGATGCGGCGGAAGCTGCTCCCCCAGACGGCGCAGATGCACATCGGCAAGTCGGCCTGCGACCAGTGCAGCTACTGCACCGAGCTCTGCCCGCGCTACCTGCTGGGCTACGACATCCAGCCGCACAAGGTGATGCGCAGCCTGGGCTTCGTCGCCACCGGCAGCGACATCTGGAACCGCTGGGCCTCGCTCTGCTGCGGCTGCGGCGTGTGCACCCTCTACGCCTGCCCCGAGGGCCTGTTTCCCAAGGAGGCGTGCGACCAGGCGCGGGCGGACCTCAAGGCGGCGGGCGAGGCGCCGTGGAAGGGCCGCGGCGAGGAGCTGCGGGCGCACCCCATGCACGAGCACCGTCGCGTGCCCGTGAGCAAGCTCGTGCAGCGGCTCGGGCTGGTCGAATACGACGTGCCGGCGCCGTTCACCGCCGAGCAGCCGGCGGCACAACGCTACGAGTTCCCCCTGAAGAGCCACATCGGTGCGCCGGCAGTGCCGACGGTCCGCCCGGGCGAACGAGTGGCGGCGGGGCAGGTCCTGGCCGAGATCACCGAGGGCCAGCTCGGGGCCAGGGTGCATGCCAGCGTGGACGGCATCGTCCGCGAGGTGGCCGAGAGCATTGTGGTCGAGAGGGCGTGATGAACGATCGTGCGGTCGGTCTGCTGGAGCTGTCGAGCGTGGCGAGCGGCTTTCAGGCCGTGGACGCAATGCTCAAGACCGCCAGCATCGAGGTGCTTCTGGCACGCTCGATCTGCTCGGGCAAGTACCTGGCGATCATCGGCGGTGACGTGTCCAGCGTGACCGCGGCGATCCTGGCGGGGAAGGCGGCGGAGCCCCTCTCGGTGATCGATGCGGTGGTGATCCCGCGCGTGCACGAGAAGGTCTTCCCGGCCATCAGCGGCGCGGTGGTGCCGGTGCTCAAGGACGCCTTCGGCTGCATCGAGACCTTCTCGGTAGTGACCGGCGTGCACGCGGCGGACGCGGCGGCCAAGGCCGCGGACGTGGACCTGATCGAGCTGCGTGCGGCGATGGCCCTGGGCGGGAAGGCGTTCGTGACGCTGACCGGCGACGTGGGGGCCGTGCAGGCGGCGGTGGAGGCGGGCAAGGCGGTGGCCAGCGAGCAGGGGCTGCTGGTCAACGCCGTGGTGATCGCCGGCCCGGACCCCAAACTGCTGGCCGAGATCATCTGACGGGTCGTGCGTCAGTCAGCGCCGCCGTGCCGTCGCGCACGGCGGCGCGATCGGGCGGCAGACCCCGCGCGCGCAGAGCAGGATCCGGAGCGCCGGCCCCCGAACCTTCGGGGGCCGGCGTGATTCATGCCGTGGAGCTGCCGCCATGCCGCCTCTCGCCCTGCTGCTGCTACTGGCCCCCAACGCGCCGCGCGAGCTGATCGCCAACGGCGGTTTCGAGGACGGGCTGCGCGCCTGGTCTACCGGCCACAACTGGTACGCCAAGCCCGCCGGCGCAGGGCTCAGCGCCGTCGAGACGCCTGCCGGCGAGGGGCGCGGGGGCTCGCAAGCGGTGAAGCTGACCGGCGGCGGGAAGCGCGGCATCGTGATGCAGGTCTTCAGCACCTATCCCGGCAAGTACCACGTCTCCGCCTGGATCAAGTGCGAGAACCTCGCCACCGGCGACGCGCGGGTCCTCGTCGAGTACCTGGACCACACGAACAAGTGGATGCGCGGCGACACGGCCGGCAGCGTGCGCGGCACCACGGACTGGACGCTGTTCGAAACCGAGCTCGACGTGCCGGAGGGCACGCGCACCGTGCACTTGGACCTGCTCACCACGGAGCCGAACGACGGCGTCGCGTGGTTCGACGACATCGCCATGCAGCGGCTGCCGACCGGGCTGCAGCCGTCCACGCCGCCCGCGCTCACCGCCGCGGCCACACCCGCCGGTGCCGAAGGATGCCTGGACGTCACTTGGGACCCGGCCAAGCTGTCGCCGGGCGTGGTCCGGCTGCTCCTCAGCGAGGCCGGCGCGCCCGCCGGCTCGCCGCCCCTGGCCGTGGCGGAGGCCGCCGACGGCAAGGCGATGGTCGACTCGCTCCAGGTGGGGCACACCTACCGGCTGCTCGCCCGCGCGGTGAACGCCGACGGCGCCGTCTCGCCCGCCGGCCCGGCGGTGGCGGGCAAGGTGCTCGACCGGCAGCCCCCACGGCTCGGCTGGGTCACCGCCGAGCGGCTCGCCAACCGGCAGGTGGCCTTCGGCTGGACGCCGCACGTGCTCGACACCGACGTGGCGCGGCTCGACATCTGCACCCAGGCGGCCAACGGCACGCTTCAGGTGGTGCGCCACCTGGACGTGCGCGGTCTCTACCGCGAGCCGCGCCCGCTCTACTGTACCGAGCCGTGGCTGCGGGTGGAGCTGAAGCTCGCACCCGAGCTGCAGCGGCTCGGCCTGATCGTGCAGGACGCCGCGGGCAATCGGAGCGAGGTCGCCTGGATCGACATCGTCCCCGCGCCCGCCCCCGCCGCCGGCGAGGCGCCGTGGCAGCTCTGGACCGCGCCGCCCACCACGCAGCTCCCGCGCAACGCCGCGCCGCCTGAGAACGCCGCGCAGACCATCGGCCTCGAGACCGCGCGCGGGATGTCGGCAGGCTGGCAGATCCTCCTCCGCCCGACCGCCGAGCTGCACCGCTTCAGCCTCCGCCCTGAGCCGCTCAGGCACGAGGACGGCCGCACCACGATCTCCGCGAAGTGGCTCG
>JACPDV010000606.1 GCA_016183835.1 Armatimonadota bacterium | reverse complement strand
GCAGGCGCTGCTGTTCGGCCCAGGTTTCCGCGGCGGCGAGGATCGCGTCGCCCACGGAGAGCAGCACGCAATAGGGCAAGTCCGAGCGTAGGGCCTGCAAGAGCGGGCTGGCCGGGCGGGGCGTGCGACGGGCGATGGCTGCCGTGACCTCCACCACCGTGATTCTGCTCAGGTACACGTCATCGGCCGTGGTCAACAGCTGTTCCAACCAAGTGCTGCCGGTTTCGAGCAGATAGCGTTTCACCAGAGCGCTACTGTCGAGATAGACGACCATCTACCGGCGCTCCTCGATGATCGTCTGCGAGAGAGGCGGGTCTAGATGGAGCGCGAGGGGTGTGTGCGGCGGGAGCTTGCCTCGCGACGGTGTGGCCAGCCCTTCTCGGACCAACTGGTCGCGGACCATCGCCGCGGCATCCAGCTCGGCCAAGGCGTGCCGCACCTCGCGAAGCTCTTCGGGCGGCAGACGTCGGATGGCTTCGATCAGCTCCGCGGTGCTCATCGCCTCCTCCACTCGCGCGGGACCGCGCGTCGAGACCATTATAGCCGAGAGCAGCATGGCGTGCGGCCGCTGCGCTGCCGCTGTCACCGCCCCGCCCGGTCGGACCCACATGTCGCCGGGCCGGCTGCTTCACTCGCGTCGGCTCCTACCTCCCCATCAACGCCCCCAACAACCCCGCCCGCCACTCCCCCTTCTCCGGATCCCACGCCCCGAACCCCGAGCAAAACTCCCAGTACGCGAACCCCATCTTCCGCGCCATCGCCTGCTCCGCGATGAACTTCGTCCAGCGCACCCGCGACTCCATGTCCGCCCGGCTGTACGCCCCGAACTCGCCCAGGTAGATCGGCCGCCGATGCTCCACCCCCCACAGCAGCGCCTGGTCGAACTGCCGGATCACCGCCTGCTGCTCCTTCTCGGTGCCCAGCCACTTGTTCCCCAGCCACTTCTCTGCCTGCGGGCCCGCCCAGCTCGCGCCCTGGTGCGTGAACGTGAACGGGTTGTAGTAGTGGAACGTCACCGTCAAGTGCCGATCGTCCTCCGGCAGCTCCAGCCTTGCCAGCGCGTCCACCGAGTTCCACATCACCGGCCCGACCACCACCTGCCGCTCCGGGTTGGTCCGCCGCACCGCCTTCAGCGCCAGCAGGAGGTCCGCGTTCCAGGTCGCCGCGTCCAGCTTGCCGTTCGGCTCGTTGAGCAGCTCGAACCAGACCGTCGGCGGGGCGGACCGGTAGTGCTCGGAGATCTGCTCCCAGAGCGCCACGAACCGGTCGCGGTGCGCCGGCGGATCGCGCATCAGCTCCTCGTAGTGGTGGATGTTCAACACCACCCGCAGGCCCGCGTCCGCCGCCGCCTTCAGCGCCCGGTCCACGCGGGCGAAAAAGGCCGGGTCGATGGTGTACGGCGGCTGGGTGTCGGCGCGCGAGTTCCAGCGCACCGGCATGCGCACCGAGGTGAACCCGGCATCGGCGATGATCTTGAAGTAGCGCTCGTCCAGCTTCACACCCCACTCGCCCTCGCGTGGCGCTTCGAGCATGTTGCCCAGGTTGATCCCGCGGCCGAGGGGCTCCGCGAGCTGCTTGAAGAAGCCGCTTTCCATCGCCGCCTCCGCGGCGCCGCGGTCGAAGGGCGCCGCGGCGGCACAGGCGGCGGCCAGGATGAGGAGCGGGCTGGCAAGGGTCAGGAGGCGCAAGTGGCACACGGCAGGGACCTCCTCCCGCGCGGCGGCGGGGATCGGCTCACCCATTCGTCCCCGCCCGGACCGGCACCTGCCGACGGCGTGCCTGAGCAGACCGCCACAGCCGTTGTCCGCTGGCGTAGGGGCGACCCTTGTGGTCGCCCGCTCCGGGCTGTCGAGCACCCCGGCTCGCCCAGACGGGCGACCACAAGGGTCGCTCCTACGCCATACATCGCCGCAGGCCGGCGGTTCAGTCGAGCTCGTGCAGGCCGGCCACGAACTCGGTGAACGAGTCCGCCACGACGGTGATGTTCCCGGCCTGCTCGACGCTGCCGTCCCAGTCTTCGGGCCAGGGCTCCTGTTCGTGATCCCAGAAAAACACCTGGCCCCGGTGGCTCCCCGAGAGGCCCAGGCAGATGGCGTTGCCGAAGGGGTCGTCCATGATCCACAACAGGTCCGTGGGGATCCGGATCTCTGCCGGATTCTGGTAGCATTCGCGCGCCGAGAGGAGGGAGAAGTGATCCTCCTCGCGCAACCCGCCGACATGGTGCACGCCGACGTTGTCGTCGAACCAGTACCGGCCGCCCACATAGCCGCCGTTGCAGCGCAACAAGAAGTCGCGGTAGTCCTCCGGCAGCCGGGCGCCGAGGTCGGCCTCGAGGGCCAGGAGCGCGGGCTCGGGCGCCGGCGGCGACTTGCGCTGGACGGCCTGGATGAACTCGTCGATGGTCATGGGGTGCCTCTCGTGGCGACAGGTTGTGCCGGGAGGCTGCTCCGCGCGTGCTGCAGGTAGTTCACCACCGGCAGGACCACCGCGAACACCGCCCAGCCCACCAGCAGTGCCGGCACATCCGCCAGCCGCGACTGCGCGAGGTGGATGGCGAGCATCATCGGCCCGAGGCAGAGGATGATTACCGGCACCTGCCGGCTCATCGTCCACAGCGAGTGGCGGGCCTCGTACACGGCCACCACGCTGACCATCGGGAACATTGTCATGAAGCCGCGCAGGGACTGCTTGATCACGATCAGCACCGCCACCACGGCCAGGATCACGGGGACCTTGACGTAAAGCGGAAGCGGGCTGCGATAGCACGGCTCGTCGCGGTGCGGGTGGAGCAGCAGGCCGGCGACGCCGAACGGCATGATCGTGGCCCAGGCGACCCAGAACGCCGCTTCAGTCGGTGGCGTGACCTCGGCGACCAGCGTGCCGATGAGGCAGTAGCCGAGCGCCGACGCGGCGATGGCGGCGACGATCGGCACGCGGAGGGCCAGGTGGAGCCAGCGGACGGCGTGGAAGAAGAAGAGGAGGAGAAGCATGCCGAGGACGTTGGTGGCGTCGATGCGGTGGCCGAGGGCGAGGAAGGCGAGGGAGAAGGGGAAGGGAAAAGTGATGACGAGCGCCTTCAGCCGCGGCCGGCGCACCCACGCCACGGCAGTGGCCTGGGCGGAGACCACCAGGAGAAGCGCCAGATCCCAGGAGCCGAAAGGCATGGTGCAGAAACCAGGGCCGGCGCACCATTCTGCAGCCGGCCCCGGTATGCCTGCTCGTGCCGCGCGCCTGTCAAGGCGACACGCAGCCCGCTACGCAGTGTGCCAGAGGCGGTGTCCGGTGGCGTAGGGGCGGACACGGTGGTCCGCCCCTACGCCGGACATCGTTGCGGGCGACCTGCCTAGTCGCTCGGGTCAATCGTCCAGGCGCCGAGCTTCTCGGACGAGAACCGCGGGCTGTTGTTGCCGCCGGTTTTGGGGTTCTTCAGCCACTTCACATGGCCATCGGAGTAGGCCACGTTGATGCCTTCGTTGTGCGTCGGCAAGCCGCGGCACGCCACGTTCCCGGGCCAGCCCTCGGTCGAGTGCGTGGCCACGATGCACAGGCTCTCGGCCACGATGATCGTCTCGGCGGGGGCCTGCACGGCGCTGTCCTTCTGTCCGGCCGGCGTCGTGTACGCGGGGTTGACCCAGGTCGGGCCCCAGTTGATCCCGTAGCCGCCCACGAACCGTGCCCGCGGCGGCTGGTCGCAGGTCGAGGTGCCGCCCGGGGTGTCACCGCAGTAGCCGGCACCCGTCCACGCCCCGACGCCGCCATAGTTGCAGGCATAGCTCGGGCAGAGCTCGATCGCCAGGCTCTTCATGTACGGCTGGATGATCACCGACCACCAGTAGCCGTTGCCGGCAAAGTTCGAGTTCCACACGGCCACGGGCACGTAGCGCCCGTCGTAGTCCTGCTGGTACTGCAGGATAGCGAGGTCGATCTGCTTCTCGTTGGAGCTGCAGCTCGACTGGCGCGCCTTCTCCCGCGCCTCGGCGAACACGGGGAACAGGATGGCCGCCAGGATGGCGATGATAGCGATCACCACCAAGAGTTCGACCAGCGTGAATCCACGTCGTCTCATTCCCTGATCCTCCTTCCAATCCCCGTCCATGCGCGTCCCATCGGTCCATTCGATACCCGCGCGGCTATCCTCCTTTTTCGTCCGCCTTTTTTCGCATGCCGCCGAAGCGCGCGGCGCACCCGTCGTCAACCCCGTGACCTCGACCGCCTCGCCGCGCGCCAGCTCCGGTCGGTCGAGGAAGGCGCGGAGCTGCGCCGGGACCTCGCGGGTGTGCAGGCAGCCTTCTCCCGAGCCTATCACCGTGCGTGGCTGGCGCCCTGCTCTGCAGCGTACGCGTCGCCCACCCCGGCGCCAAGCAGCGTGCCCGAGCCGGTGTCCGGTGGCGTAGGGGCGGACCACCGTGTCCGCCCAGTGCCCGCCAGGGCACGCTCCGGCGCGGCTGCGGGGCTGAGTCGGCCTGCGGCCGGCCGGGCGGACACGGTGGTCCGCCCCTACGCCGGACGTCGTTACGGGCTGCCTGCCTAGTCGCTCGGGTCAATCGTCCACTGGCCCACGCTCTCGGACGAGTGCCGCGGGCTGCCGTTGCCGCCGTCCCTGGGGTTCTTCTGCCACTTCGAGTGGCCATCGCAGAACGCGAAGTTGATGCCCTCGTTGTGGGTCGGCAGACCCCGGCAACCGGAGTCGCCCGGCCAGCCCTGCAGCGCGTGCCGGGCCACGATGCAATAGCTTTCGGCGAGCAGGATGGTGCCGGCCGCGGACTGCACGGCGCTGTCCTTCTGCCCGGCCGGCGTGATCCAGTTGCCGTTCGCTGCGGTGTTGCCCCAGTTGATGCCGTAGCCGCCGATCCAGCGGCCCCGCGGCGGCTGGTCGCAGGTCGAGGTGCCGCCCGCCGTGTCGCCGCAGTAGCCCGCTCCCGTCCACGACCCCACGCCGTTGAAGTTGCAGCCATAGCTCGGGCAGAGCCCCACCTGCAGGTTCTTCATGTACGGCTGGATGATCACCGACCACCAGTAGCCGTTGCCGGCGTAGTTGGAGTTCCACACGGCCACGGGCACGTAGAGCCCGTCGTAGTCCTGTTGGTACTGGCAGCACGCAAGCCCGAGCTGCTTCATGTTCGAGAGGCAGCTCGATTGCCTCGCCTTCTCCCGCGCCTTGGCGAACACCGGGAACAAGATGGCCGCCAGGATGGCGATGATGGCGATCACCACCAGCAGCTCGATCAGTGTGAACCCACGTCGTCGCATGTCATCTACTCCCCATGGGCCTGTCGCAGCGCCCACGCCCGCCTCTACGCCGTCTCCTATGGCTCCTCCTCCACGCGCGTTGTTGATGCAGAGGGAAAAGTCGAAGCGGCGATCGCGCGCGTCAGTTCACCATCGGATCTTGAGCGCCACGTCGGTCGCCAGCTCCGGCAGCTCGAGCGTCAACCCGTCATTGCCGGCCCGCAGCTCGTCCGTGCGGGTGACCAGGCCGGACTGCGTGTCCCACCATTCCACGCGGCAGACGCCCGCCGGGACGCCCGGGACGATCACTTGCGCGTCACGTACCGGCTGGACTGCCTGCCCGCCGGCCAGCGAACGCAGGCAGTGGTCTGGGTTCTGTACCCAGGCGAGCGCCAGGCTCCGGCCCACCAGAGCATACGCCCGCACCGCCGCGCCCGCGCCGGAGAGGTACGCCGGCACGCTCACCCGGTCGATCAGGGGCGGCACAGTCCCTCAGAGAACTGTGGCGGTGTGGGGCGGAGCGGTGCGTAGGGGCACGCCACTGGCGTGCCCGTCTGCCGTTGAGGAACGAAGGTGACGTGCGGTACAGTGGGAATGCGCCTGTCGGTCCGGCGCCCGACGCGGCGCAAGGAGCTGCCGTATGCCCCCTCTCATCCATTACCAGACGGACAAGCTGAAGAACCTGGATCTCGCCTCGCGCGGCGAGGGCGTTCGCCCCATGGGGGTGCCCCGTTCGATCCTCCTTGTGGGCCTACCGGTCCTTCTCGCCGCCGGCTGGAATTCGTCTGCTGGGGCCGCTGATCGGCGAGTCCTCCTTCGCCAGGCGGGCGAGCTGCGGCGAATCGGGCGCTACGGTCCATCGGCTCGGAACCCGGCGGTACCCGAGTCGTTGTGCCAGGCTTGCCGCTCAACCGAGGCGCTGCTGCGCCGAGGCGCTGCTCAGGGCCTCGCTTGGTGGCCGGATCCGGAGAGAGCGATACCATTGTTGCAGCATCTGAACGCGCAATGGCACGAGACCCGATGGCGAAGCCCTGATGCTCGCGGGGGTAGGTATGTCACTCGGGCCGCACTCGGCATACAGAGAGCGCGGCAGGTCGGTCTTGGCGACCTCGACCGTGCGATGGCCGCCTTTCTCTCCTCCTGCGGTACCGAAAGGGCAATGCTGCAACGCGCCGCGCAGGACGCTGGTCTTCTGCGAATGCGCCACGAACTTGAAATCTACCTGCAAGGCATCGCTGTGCTCCTGGCCGAGGCACGAGACCAGGGCACCCCCAGCGACGTGGTTGCCCGGGTCCGAGGTCAGTACCGCTTTGACTTGGTGCCCGCGGCGAAGTTACGGCTGGAGCTCACTGGGCTTTCGAGTAGTGAGCGCGTCCGGCGGCTGTTCGCACGCCTGGCTCAGGCCAAGATGTCGACCGAGGAGCCGATGCTTGCGGCACAAGCGCTAGCCGATGAAGCGCTCCGCAACAACGACGTCCTCCGGCTGGCGGACCAACAACTCAAGAAGTATGTCAGCACCGCAAGTGCCCACGACCTCTGGCCCACCCCAGACGGTTACATGCGTAGGCACGCTGGCCTGACCGCGGACGCCTTACGGGCCGGGCAACCTTTCCCCGTTGTGATGGACTACCTGTGATCCCCGTGGGCCGCCGACCTGCGCCTATCCGCCCGTCCCAGGTCCCCCGCATCTCCCACTCATCCAGCGCCTTCACCACCGTCGCGCCATCCCGGCTGAACAGCTCCAGCCCCTGGCTCTCCGCCGCCGGGCTCGCCCCCATCGGCCGGTACTGCTCCGCGACGCCCAGTTCCCCGCACGTCACCGCCGCGCCGCGCAGACCGGGTGTAGACTTCCGCCCGGGAGCCGCCCGATGCCGATCGACTACCTGTGGCACCGCCCCGTCGCCGCCGCCGAGCTGGCCGCGCTGTACGACCGCGCCGCCCTGCGCCGGCCCACGAACGACCTGCCACGGATGCAGAAGCTGATCGACCACTCGCCGCTCCTGCTGTCCGCCTGCGACGGCGACCGCCTGATCGGCGTGGCGCGGACCCTGACCGACTTCGCGCACCTCGCCTACCTCGCCGACCTGGCGGTGGACCCTGACTTCCAGGGACAGGGCATCGGCAAGGAGCTGATCCGCCTCACGCGCGAGCGCTGCGGGCCGGAGTGCATGCTCCTGCTCCTCTCCGCACCGGGCGCGATGACCTACTACCCGCACATCGGGTTCAGCCGGGTCGAGAACGCGTGGTCGCTGCCACGGGAGATGTGAGATTCACGCGGCGATAGGTTCGACCGGAGCAGGGAGCGGCCGGCCGTCCTCGAGCCTCCCGAGAATGGCCAACTCGATCGCCTCGTAGGCGTTGGCCAGAGCTTCGGGCGGAGTGTCTCCCCCGGTGATGAGGCGGTCGCCGGAAGCCTCAAAAGCCGGCACAACAGCCCGGTAGTCGCCGTACACGGTGGGGAGGATTCGGATTTCATAGCGCTGCGCCAGCGCGCGCATCTCACGTTCGGTCATCGTTGGACTCCTCGATGGCAGCCAGCACCTCGAGCACTTCCCACGGACGGCAGTACGGCTCCCGTCCGTGCGGCCGCACAAGGTGGATCGCCGGGCCGCCTGCGGGCCGAACGAACCGGTGGTGGCTACCCCGCACCTGCCGCTCTTCGTAACCGGAGGCCCGCAGTAGGCGCACCAACTCCTCGAAACGGACCTTCTCCGGATGGCTGCGCATCCGCACGATCAGCTTGTCGCGCGAGCCCACCGTCTTGCTCCGCACACCATTGTACCCCGATCACCTCGCCTTTGGACATGGCACCTTACCGCCGCGCCACAGGGACCCAGAATGCGCTCGGAAGACGGGGAAGAGCCTCATGTTGTCGCCCGAACAGGTCGCCGCGTTCCAGCGCGACGGTTGCATCCTCGGCGGTCCGGTGCTGAGCCCGGCCGAGGTGGAGGAGCTGCGTGCCGATCTCGACGCGGTGATCGCCGGCACCGCCACGCGCGAGCCGGTGCGGCTGAGCAATCTCAGCGGCGATGCCGAGCACCCGGTGTGGCAGGTGGTCAACATCTGCGACGCCTCTGACGCCTTCATGCGCCTGGTGCACAACGCGAAGGTGGTGGAGATGGCGGCGCAGTTGATCGGCGCGTCCGCGCTGCGGCTGTGGCACGACCAGATCCAGTACAAGCCGCCGCGCCACGGCGGCACGAACGGCTGGCACCAGGATGCACCGTTCTGGGCGGTGCTCGGCGCGGACAGCATGGTCAGCGCGTGGATCCCACTCGACGATGCCGACGAGTCGAACGGCTGCATGAGCATGGTCCCGCGCTCGCACCGCTGGGGCCGCCGCTGGCACGACTACCTGCACACGGTGGCGGGCTTCGACGGCATCGGCAAGGGCTGGACGCCGCCGGACGGCAAGCCGTTCGAGGTCAAGCTGTGGCCGGTGCCGTGCGGCACGGTGTCGTTCCACCACTGCCTCACCTGGCACGCCAGCCACGGCAACCGCTCGGAGCGGCCGCGGCGGGCCATCGCGCTGCACTACATGGACGGGGCGACGCCGTTCATCGAGGCGGGCGACCACATCATGAAGGCGTTCGTCACCAGCCGCGACGGTGAGCCGATGGCCGGCGAGCGGTTCCCGGTGGTCTACGCGGATGGCGGGGCGGCGTAGAGCGGCGGGAAGTACGAGAACACGCACGCCAGGTGGTCGTCCTCGCCGAGCAGGATGCGTCCCTCGCTCGTGGCCGTCATCGCGCCGAAGCGGTAGCCGTACCAGCCCTTCTCGCTGACCGCGCAGCAGACGCCCAGGTCGCGCAGGCCGCCCTCGCGCGGGTCGTGCACGAAGAGGGGCGCCATGCCGTCGCGCGAGCCGGCCACGCCGTAGATCCGCCCGTCCCGAAGCCGCACCAGGTGGTCGATCCCGCCGATGTGCACCGGCTTGCCGAGCGTGGTCACGCGCTCCTCCGCGAGGTCCACCGCCGACATCAGCCCCTCGC
>JACPDV010000628.1 GCA_016183835.1 Armatimonadota bacterium | reverse complement strand
CTGTCGATGTTGCCGGCCGAGGAGGGTGAGGCGGCGCTGGCAGAAGCGGTGCGGGCGACCGGCTGCCGGGCGGTGATCGTCGGCGTGGTGAAGTACACCGGCCCGCTCTACGAGGCGCTGGCCGAGGCGGCGGGCGGGCGCGGGGCGCTCATCGCGCGCTTCGGCGTGGGGCACGACAGCCTCGACAAACCGCTCGCCCGGCGGCATGGCATCGTCGTGACGAACACGCCCGGCGTGCTGGACGCCAGCGTCGCCGAGCACACCTTCGCGCTGCTGCTGGGGCTCTGCCGCAACGTGGGCCGTGGGCACGCGGGGATGCTGGCCGGGCGGTTCGAGGCGGCCACCGGCTGGGAGCTGGCGGGGAAGACGCTCGGGCTGATCGGCTTCGGCCCCATCGCCCGGCGGGTGTCCGCCATCGCCACGCGCGGGTTCGGCCTGCGGGTCATCGTCTCCGGCCGGCGCAGCGAGGCGCAGTTGGAACAGGCCGACGGCCGGACGATCTCCGAGACGCTGCGAGGCTGCGGCGCCGCGGCCTACACCAACGACTTCGACGCGCTCCTGGCCGAGTCCGACATCGTCAGCCTGCACTTGCCCGGCACGGCCCGTCACTTCCTCGACGCAGCGAAGCTGGCGCGGATGAAGCCCGGCGCCCTGTTGGTCAACACGGCCCGCGGGAGCGTGATCGACGAGGCGGCGCTCTACGACGCGCTGACGTCGGGCCGGCTGGCGGGCGCGGCGCTGGACGTCTACGAGACGGAGCCGTATCGGCCGGCCGACGCGGCGAGGGATCTGCGGACGCTGCCGAACGTGCTCCTGACACCGCACGTGGGTTCGAACACCCGCGAGTGCAACGCCCGCATGGCGGCGGCGGCGCTGCGGAACGTGACCGCGTTCCTCGCCGGGCGGATGGATGAGCTGGATCGAGTGGAGGGATGAGATGAGATCGGCTCTGTGCGCGGGATCCGGCCCCCTCTCCCACCGGGAGAGGGCGGGGGTGAGGGCGTTGCGGACGACCCTTTCGGAGTGGAGCGCAGCGTCCAGGCGCACGCCTTTGGCCCTCACCCCAACCCTCTCCCGGTGGGAGAGGGGGCCGGAGCGGCGGGCGGCCGCCTGGACGTGGCTGATTCTGGCAGTCCTCGCCTCCACCGCCCTCGCCGAAGACCACTTCATCGAGGCCGAGTCCTCTCCCGACCACACGTTCAACGAGCCAGGCGAGTTCCAGGGCCTGGTCAGCGGCGAGCGCATCCTCCGCTTGTGGAAAGGCGAGGACCCGCCGGCCGACGGCTGGTTCGCGCGCTACCCGTTCGAGATCGCCGGCGCGGGCGGTTACTACGTCTGGCTCGCCGCCTCGCTGCCGCCCAGCACCAGCAACTTCTGGTGGCGGCTCGACGACGGGGAATGGCGGCACTTCACGCCCGAGACCATCGACGGCTTCCCGGCCATGTACGGCGTCAGCAGCGTCATGGCCTGGGTCGAGCTCGGCGCCGCGCCGCTGACCGCCGGCAAACACACCTTCCAGGTCAAGGTCAACGAGCGGCGGGACACGCTCGAGAAGGCCTATCTCGTCTACCTTGACGCCCTGCTGATCACCGACCGCGACGTGTATCCGCGCGGGCTGGTGATCGCCGCCGACGTGCCGAAGCTCAGCCCGCGGCCCGTCCCGCCGCCGCCGGTGCAGCGCGCCGGCAAGCCCGGTCCACCGATGCTGATGGGCACCAGCGTGATGGGCGCGCGGCAGAACAAGCTCGTCCGCGAGCTCGGCTTCTCGCTCTCCCAGACCGACAGCGACCACCTCACCGTCAACGAGACCGCGCCGGGGCAGTGGGACTGGACGGCCGCCGACGCCGGGCTGGCCTCGTGCCAGGATGCGGGGCTGGAATGGCAGTACTTCCCCCACTTCCACTGGCCGCCCGAGTGGTATCGCAAGAGCGACAAGTTCGTTCCCTGCACCGGCCTGCGCACCGGGCGCAAGCTGGCCTGCATGTCGCTCTGGAGCCCCGACATCCTGCCCTGGTTCGACCACGGCTTCGCCGCTCTGGCCGAGCACTACGGCAGCGACGGGAAGAAGCTGGCGGCCATCTACGTCGGCATCCACGGCGACTTCGGCGAGGCCATCTTCCCCATGGGCTGGCACCCGGGCGAGAAGGAGCGCTTCGGCGAGACCGGGGTCGGCCTGCCCGACTTCTGGTGCGGCGATGAGCCCGCCCGTGCCGACTTCCGCCAGGCCGCCCGGGCGAAGTACGGCGACCTGGCGAAGCTCAACGCCGCCTGGGGCACGACGTTCGCCTCGTTCGACGTGGTGGACTACCCGCCCTGCGCCTACAAGAACGAAGACGTGACGGCTACGCCGCAGTCCCGCCGCCGCTGGCTCGACTTCGTGGCGTGGTACTTCGACAGCATGACCCACTTCACCGCCGAGGTCTGCCGCCTCGCTCACGAGCGGCTGCCGGGCACGCGGCTGGTGCTCCCGGTGGGCGGCGGCGAGGAGGCGGTGGTCTACGCGCAGGACAACTCCGCCATCCCGAAGGCGGTCAAGCCCTACGGCGTGGAGATCCGCTCGACGCACGGCGGCTACCTCCCGTTCGCCCAGAACTACGCGTCGATGCTCCGCCGCATCAACACCGCCTGCAAGGTCTACGGGCTGCGCTACTGGTCCGAGCCGCCGGGCAACATCACGCCCGACGGCGAGGTGGCGCGGATCATGGAGGAAGTCTCGTGCGGCAGCTACGGCTACTGGGACTGGGGGAGCAACCCGGTTGCCGCTGCCGACGTGTTCCGCGAGTACAAGGCGTTCCTGACGCAGGAGCAGCCGGTGGTCGACGTGGCGCTGTTCTTCCCGAGCACCGATCACCGGCTGCACCCGACGGTGGGCTATCCGGGGCGGTTCCATGCGATTGGAGCCGCGCTGCGGGATGTGATGGACTACGACATCCTCGACGAACGGCTGATCGAGGATGGCGGGCTGGCGCGTTACCGGGTGCTGGTGTGGCTGGAGGGCACGTACATCGAGGCGCCGGTGATGGCGAAGCTGACTGACTGGGTGCGCGGCGGCGGGGTGCTGGTGAAGCTCGGAGCCACGCCTCCGACGACGGTGGAGGGAGACCAGTCGCCCGGGCAGGCGCTGCTGGAGGCCGCGGGGAAGGTCTCTATCGTCGGCGACGGCAATATGACGGACACGATGCAGACCGCGCGGGTGCTGGTCCAGGCGATCCGCGGCGCCGGTCCCGCCGGGGATGCCGCGCGAGACATCGATCTCGACTGGGACGGCGTCTACACGACGTTGCTGGCGAACGGCGAGGTGATCCTCTTCAACAGCACGAAGGAGGAGCGGACCAAGCAGGTGGCCGGCCACGCGGTGGTCCTGCCGCCGGTCTCGATCCGGAGTGTGTTGCCGTAGGGGCGGGGCTTGTCCCGCCCGCGGGTGTGGGACCGGCGCCCTCGCCGGTCTCCGGATGCCGGGCGAGGGCGCCCGGCCCACTGCGGGGCGGCCGGCCCGGGAGGGCCAACCATGACTGACGTCGTACTCGTCAACCGCGCCCCGGTCCTGGCGCTGTGGGGCGCGGTGGTGGCGGAGCGCCTCGGCCATTCCTCCGACACGGCCCTCACCCTGGGCAAGTGCATGGCCGGGCTGAACGCGCAGAAGAAGGGCCGGCAGCTCGGGACCTTCTGCCAGGACGGAGTCGGTGGCGGCGAGACCGGGCGGGGCGGCGGCCCGCCGAAGAAGACCGGCCTGGGCGAAGACACCTGGGTCACCCTTCTCGGCCTGCCGGTCCCCGCCCAGCACACGCCGGACGGCCTGCGCGCGTGCGTGCTCGACAAGAGCATCGACCCGGACAAGGTGCGCGAGTACCTGCAGCGCTCCTTCGGCGAGGCGCTCGAGCCCGTGCGCGAGGCGATGAGCGCCCTGGCCAACGCCTGGCCGCCGGCGGAGCTCGAGCGACGCGCCTACGGGCTCTACATGGCCTTCCGCCCCCAGATCGAGCACGGCAAGGGCGGCTGGGGTCAGAAGGGGCAGCTCAGCCTGGACCAGATCCGCGAGCTGGCCGAACGGAGGGGCGCGTGAGCCGTCGGGACAGCCTGTACCTGGAGCGCTTCCGCGCCACCCTCGCCCACCAGCCCGTCGACCGGTGCCCCATCGACCTCGGCGGCACTCCCCAGTCCACCATGGACAGCGGCATGGGCGCCCTGGCCGAGCACCTCGGGTACGCCGGCCTGCCACCGGCCGACTACGACAAGTTCGACCGCCGCATCCTCGAGCACTGGGACATCGACTTCCGCCGCTGCGGCGCCCTGATCCCCTTCACGACCGGCCGCGAAGAGCGCCTCTCCGACACGCTCGTGGTGGACGGCTACGGCATCCGGCACCGCCACACCGGGCTCCACTGGGAGATGGACCAGCACCCGCTCCACGGCGCCGGCCGCGACGAGGTGGCGGCGTACGAGCTGCCCACGCTCGACCAGGCGCCCGCCGGGATCTTCGAGCAGTGCGCCGCGGCCGCCCGCCGGCTCCACGACGAGACACCCTACGTGGTGGTCGCCGAGCACCCCGTCTTCGGCGTCCTCGAGCTGGCTTGCTGGCTCGGCGGCTACGACTGGCTGCTGCTCAAGATGGCCGAGGACCCCGAGCTGGTGCACCTCCTCTTCAGCAAGATCCTGGCTTTCCAGAAGCCCGTGGTCGAGGCCTACTACCGCGCCGTCGGCCCGTCCATCGACCTGACCACCAGCGGCGACGACTTCGGCACGCAGAAGGGCCTCTTCATGTCGCCGGGCATGTTCCGCGAGTTCGTCAAGCCCTACCTGGCCGAGCGCATCGCCTGGACGCACCGCTTCACCGACGCGGTCTACATGCACCATTCCTGCGGCGCGGTGTTCGACATCGTCGGCGACCTGCACGACATCGGCGTGCGCATCCTTAACCCCATCCAGCCGGTGGCGGGCATGGCGCCGGAGGGGCTGAAGGCGGCTTACGGCGAGCGGATGGTGTTCCACGGCGGGCTCGACACGCAGGCGGTCTTGCCCGGTGGCGACGCAGGTGAGATCCTCGTGGCGGTGGAGCGCCTGCTCGGTGCGATGCGGCCGTGGGAGACGGGCGGGTACATCTTCGCCGCGGCGCACAACCTGCAGGGCGACGTGGCCCCCGCCGCGATTGCGGCGATGTATGATGCCGCGCTGGCCGCATTCGGCTGCGCCTGACAGCGCGTTGGAGGGGTGGGACCGGCGCCCTCGCCGGTCTCCCGGTCGCAGCCGGGCGAGGGCGCCGTTGGGGGGTGGGACCGGCGCCCTCGCCGGTCTTCCGGCCCCAGCCGGGCGAGGG
>JACPDV010000627.1 GCA_016183835.1 Armatimonadota bacterium | reverse complement strand
TCGCCGCGGCGGCGTCCGCCTCGCAGCGGATCTCCGTGGTGGCCACCTCGCCGCTCAGGTACGCATCCGTCAGCCCGTCGTCCTCGTACAACGTGAAGGCGCTGCCGCCGTGCGGGTAGACTTCCAGCCCCAGCGTCTCCGTCGGCCGCTCCCCGACGAAGTCCACCTCCGGCCAGGTGGGGAGGATCGCCCCGGCCCGGACGAAGAGCGGCCCGCCGCGGTTCGCCGGCGGCTTGTACGTCAGCTCGGCCGGCCCGTCGTGCACCTGCCCGGTCCAGTAGTCGATCCACCGCCCGGCGGGCAGCGCCAGCCGGTCGGTGAAGGCGCTGGTGAGCAGCGAGTCGCCGAGCTGGTACTGCAGCAGCAACTCGTCGCAGCGCGGGTCGTCGGGCATGACCAGGGGCATGGCGCGGAGGATGGGCAGCCCGGTCCGCGCCGCCTGGTGCGCCGCCGAGTAGAGGTAGGGCAGCAGACGGTAGCGCAACCGGGCATAGTCACGAAACACGGCGTAGACGTCCGGCGGGAGGAACCACGGCTGGTTGTACTGGTGCCAGCAGAGGATCTGCGACCACGGCTGCAGGAAGCCGAAGTGGATCCCCTCGCGGTTCCACACCTGCATGTCACAGCTTGTGTTGGAGTGGCCCGAGAGGCCGTGGTTGAGCAGTGAGACCAGCGGCTTCTCGCTCCCGCCGGTGTCACCGGCCCAGGTGGCGGCGTACTGCTGCACCCCGGCGTAGCCGCAGGCGATGTAGATCATGGCCCGCCGGCCGGTGTGCGCGCGGAAGCCCAGGCTCATCTGCTTGGCCAGCAAAACCGGGTAGAGGTTGTGCACCTCCTCGTCGTCCATGCCGTTGCGCCATTTGCGGTCGGGGTGGAAGCAGACCTGGTTGCTGCCGTCCATCTTGAACGCCGCGGCGCCGTTGTCGACGAACTTCTTGAGGTGCTCGAACCACGGCTCCCCGAGCTTGGTGATGCGGTCCTGGTAGGCCGGGTGGAAATGCGGGTCGCGGATGATGTCCTCGTCGTAGCGGTCCTCCGCGGGTGCCGGCTCGGCGGCCTCGGCGGGGGCGGCGGGGCGGAGGAGCTGCTCCTCGTGCTCCGTCACGTCGTAGTCGCAGCAGAGCCAGAGGCTCAGCTTGTAGCCCATGTTGCCGAGCGCCGCGGTGAAGCCGCCCGGGTGCTGATGCGGCATCCACTCGGGCTGGTAGAATCGCTCCCGGCTCCACTGCTTGTGCACCGAGAAGTCATAGTGCGCGTCCATCCAATCGGGCTCGAGACCGATCACATCCAGCGGGAGGCCCTGCCGGCGGAACTCGTGGGCCTCGTAGAGCACGTCCCGCGCGCGCACACCGCGCTCGTCGCAGACATAGGTCAGGGCATAGCCGAAGAGCGGGAGGAGCGTCGGCCGGCCGGTGATCTGGGTGTAACGGTCGAGCAGCAGCGGGAGCGTCTCGCCGGCGATGAGGTAGAGGTCCAGCTCGCCGCGCTTGGCGGAGTAGACCAGGCGGTCCGGCTGGGTGGCGCCACAGTCGACCTGGTGGAACCAGGTGGTGTTGAGGAACACGGCCCAGCCGCCGGTGCTCATGAGGAACGGGATCGGCGCGTAGGCGGTGACGTTGGTGACCACCATACGGGCCAGGTGGCCCCGCTTGTTGAGCCGGTCCCGGCTCTCGTCGCCAAGGCCGTAGAGCCGCTCGCCGTCGGCCAGGGCGAACTCGGCGCGGAACCCGGCGACGGGATCCGACTGCGGCGCGGAGGCGGTCTGCAGCAGGACTCGCCCGGTGGCGTCGCGGAGGCCGAGCTGACCATCGGCGCGGCTCACCGCCAGGCGGGCCGAGCCGGTGTCGAAGGTGACGGTGCCGCCTTCGTCGGTCACCGCGGCGTCCGCCGGCGGGCCGGTCCGCACCACGCCGTAGCGGATCAGGCCGGGCTCCGCGAACCGTACGTCCGGCCGCAGCCGCACGCGGAAGACGTGTGGCGTGACGGGCTCGACGCGCAGGACGGAGCCGTTGCCGAGGGTCAGGTCGAGCGGGCCGGCAGGTTCAGGCATCATCACCTCGCGCAGGGGCCGGGCCGGCGCCGCGCAGCTCGCCGGCCAGCAGTTGCAGGTCGAAGCCCTCTTTGCGGATGCGCAGATCGTAGTACACCAGCGTCACGCCGACCATCCGGATCGGGTCGACCAGCAGCACGCCGAGCTGCATCGCCAGCGTGCCGACCAGCGTGCTCCCGCCGCCGAGCCCCGCCATCCCCGCTAGCAGCGTGCTCGGCAGACGCACGTAGGCCGTGAGGAGCAGGACCAGCAGCAACAGCACCAGGAACAGCCCGAAGACCCGGCGGAAGCTCCCGCGCACCAGCTCGAGGCTGCGGCCGAGACTCCCCCAGCCACGCTCCTCGAGCACCGCCGCCGCCGGCACGAAGCCGAACCAGACCCAGGCCGACAGGATCACCAGCAGCGCCAACGGGAGCCACGCCACGGCCGAGAGCACCGCCAGCCGCGCCACGTTGAGCTCGGCGCCGAGCCAGGCGGCACCCAGCGCCAGGAGCACTTCCACGGCCACCAGCACTCCGAGCAGGCCGAGAAGCGTGGGGAAGGTCACCAGCGCCATGCTCGGCACGAGCGTCCCGAGGTGGCGGAAGACCCGCCGGTAGGCCGAGGCGATGCTCGCCGGGCGGCCGAGGAAGCGCTCGGAGACGGCCACGGTGAGCGCGCCGGTGACCGCGGGGCTGACCACCACGGCGTAGAACAGCGAGGAGCCGAGGACCCAGGCAAGACGCGAGAGGACAAGGCCCAGGTCGCCGCCCAGCGCACCGTCGCCCTCCGGCGCGACGGCGGTGAGGCGCAGGCTGAGCGGCGTGGCGACGGCCAGGTAGGGCACGGCGGCGGCGGCGTAGATGCCCAGGAAACAGGCCAGGTTGCGCCGGTAGAGCTCGACGGAGTGGTCGAGGATCTCGCCGAACTCGAGCGGGCGGAGGACGAGGGCGGGCATGGGGCCAAGGGTAGCCGGTCGGCGGGAAGGCCGCAAGCGGCCCGGTGTTTGCCCGAATGTCAGAAGATCGTATAATCAGAGACAGGAGTCCCGTCATGACCACGACGACCAAGGTCGGCAAGCGCGGCACGCTGGTGATCCCGGCCGCGCTGCGGCGGCAGTACCATCTGGCGGAGGGGAGTCTCGTGATCGCTGAGGCGCGGGACGATGGGATCCTGCTGCGCCCGGCGCGGGCGGTCCCGCGCGACCAGGAGGAAGCCTACGAGCAGTTGATCGAGGCCAGCAACGCCGCCTACGCGGCGCTGCGAGCCGATCCCGCGGCATGGGCGGAGGTGGAGGCTGAGCGGGCGGTCTGGGATGGGACCCTCATGGACGGGCTCGACCCGGATGAGTACTGGACGGAGGACCGCGAGGTGCACTATGTCTCAGCCGCGCCGCGGTGACGTCTGGCTGGCAGACATGGAACCGGTTCGAGGCCATGAGCAGGGCGGGCGCAGGCCGGTGCTCATCGTCAGTCGCGACAGCTTCAACGGCGGTCCAGCCGGGTTGGTTGTAGTTCTACCCATCAGTGGAACGCGGCGTGACATCCCCTTGACAGTCCTTGTGGACGACCCAGAAGGGGGACTGCGACACCCGAGCGCGGTGTACTGCGACGGCATTCGTTCCATCAGCAAGCGCAGGCTGGTCGAATGCTGGGGACAGGTCTCCGCCGAGACGCTGGCCGCGGTCGAGCACCGACTCCGAGGCCTGCTCGTGCTGTAGTGCGGTCGCGGCCGATCACTGCGCCACCCGATAGTCCATCCCCATCCCCGCCCGCAGCAGGATCAGC
>JACPDV010000626.1 GCA_016183835.1 Armatimonadota bacterium | reverse complement strand
CACGGCGAGCATCTCCTTGGGCTGCGACTTGGTGCACGGGAGCAAACGGGAGCCGAGGCCGGCAGCCGGGATCAAGGCCGTCCGCACAGATGGCTTGGCCATCGGTCCCTCCTTCAGGACGCCCGGTCATTGTAAGAGACATCGGTCAGGTGTCAATGTCCTTGACCCTTGGCGCGGCCGGCCGTACGATCGACCCGCTATGCTCTACCGACTGTGGCACCAGGTCTTCCCCTTCTATCGCCACGACCTCGACCCGTTCGTCGTCAAGTTCAACGACCAGATCGGGATTCGTTGGTACAGCCTGGCCTACATCGCCGGCTTCCTCATGATCTACGGCGTTTTGTTCAAGGCCGTGCGCCGGCGGCGGATCCCCAATGCCGACTACGAGCGGCTCGAAGAGGCCTGCCTGTACCTGATCGCGAGCGTGATCATCGGCGGGCGGCTGGGCTACTATGTGCTCAACCAGCCCAAGCAGCTCCTCACCTGGCACGGCTGGGCCGAGCTGCCGCAGGTCTGGCACGGCGGGATGGCCTTCTTCGGCGCCGCCGTGGCGGTGTTCCTCTTCGAGTACTACTTCTGTCGGGCCAACAAGGTCGGCTTCTGGCACGGCGCCGACCGCATCATGTGGGTGATGGCGTATGCCCTCGGCTTCGGGCGCGTGGCCAACTTCATCAACGGCGAGCTCTACGGCGTGCCGACCAACGGCCACTGGGGCGTCTACTTCCCCGTCGCCGCCATCGACCTGGTCAACGGGCAGAACGTGCCGCGGCACCCGGAGCAGCTCTACGCCGCCCTGACGCATTTCATCCTGGGCTGCTTCATCCTCTGGCTGCTCCGCCGCAAGCCGCGCACGCGGTTCGAGCGGATGCCAGGGTTCACTCTTTTTTACTTTCTCGGCGGTTACGGCATTGGGCGGTTCCTCACCGACTTCTGGCGGCAGGAGCACATCTGGGTGGGGCCCATCAACGGCGGGCAGGCGCTGTCGCTGGCGATGGTGGTGGTGGCGGTGCTCCTCGCCCGCGTCCGCTTCCATCGCATCGCCACGCGCGGCACGCCGCTCGACTGGTACCCGGAAGAGGGGCACGACGCCGAGCTGCCACTCGAATGCCACGCCTTCATCGACGAGGTGCAGGCCAAGCGCCGGGCCGAGGAGAGCCGCCGCGGCGAAGAGCGCGCGCAGCGCCGCGGCAAGTCGCGACGCCGGTGACAATCCACGCGAACGGCGGAGTGGCGCGCGTCGTCGTAGGATGGTAGAAGATGGTGAGATGCTTGGGTGGGCGGAGACGAAGATGAACCGCACCTGCTTGGCCCGCGGCGGATTGCTGGGCGTGCAAGTCGTGCTCTTCGCGGCCACCGCCGGCCTGGCGGACCGCGATTCCGACCGCCGCCACTATGGCGGCTCGTGGGTCGGCCACGGCGGCTCCAGCCGGCCTGACCACGGCAGCTTCAGCCGGCCGGATCACGGCAGCTTCAGCCGGCCCAGCCACGGCAGCTTCGGCGGGCAGTCCTTCAGCCACTCGCGGCCCATCGGATGCGACCGCCCCAGCTTCGGGTTCTTCTCCCCCAGCCCGTTCAGTTACCGGCCCGACCCGTTCTTCTATGTCCGAGCCGATCCCTGGTGGGACCCGTTCTGCGTCACCTTGAGGGACCCCTGGTACGACCCCTATCCCCGCACCGTGGTGATCGTGCAGCAACCGGCGCCGGTGCGCGTGGTGAGCCCTGCGCAGGCACGCGTCACGGCGTCCCGGCCCGTGCTCCAGCGCAAGCTGATCCACGTCCGCTGGGAGACCATCGGCGAGACCGTCCTGGTGCCGCTGCGCGAGACTTTCGCCGCGCTCGGCGCGCAGGTGGTCTGGGACCCTGATCGCCTCGAGGGCGTGGTGGAGCTGAGCGGGCGCACCGTCGGCGTGGGCGCCGGGGCCGCGTCCCTCACCGTGCTCGGCAGCGGCGGCTCCACGTCGGTCAAGTGCGATGTCGGGTCGGTGATGGTCGGCTCCGAGCTGTACGTCCCCTTGCAGCCGATGTGCTCCGCGCTGGGCCTGAGCGTGCGCGCGCACGACGGCCTGGTCGAAGTGGGCGATCAGCACTGCCTCGTCCGGCAGTGACGCCCGGTCAGGGCTGCAGCCAGCGCGCCAGCCAGGCCGCGGCGACGGCCTGGATGTGCCGGCTCCAGGTGTTGGCCGCATCGTAGGCGAAGCCGTGCCCGGCGCCCGGCACCGGTTCGAACTGCACCGGCCGCCCGGCCGCCATCAGCCGCTCCGCGAACCGCACCGTCTGCGCGTAGGGCACCACCGTGTCGCCGGGATCGTGCACCAGCAGCATCGCCGCGGCGCGCTCGTCGACGTGCTCGATGGGCGACGCGTCGTGCCACGCCTCGGGCCGCTCGCCGGGCCGCCCGAGCAGCGGATAGCAGCACTCCTGCACCACCTCGTCGTGCTCCAGCGCCTCGAAGTCGTGCACGCCGTGGATGTCCACCACCCAGCGCACGCGGCTGGCGATCCCGGCCAGCTCCGGGTCGGAGTCGTCGCGGGTGTCGCGGACGCCGAGGCAGGCCGCCAGATGTCCGCCCGCGGACGAGCCGACCGCCGCCAGCCGCTCGGGGTCGAGACCCAGCTCGTCGGCCTGCTTGCGGACCCAGCGCACGGCCCGCTGGCAGTCGTCGAGACAGGCCGGCCACGGTGCGGTGCCCGTCAGGCGGTAGTCCACGTTGGCCACCACGTAGCCCAGAGTGGCGGCCAGCCCGGCGAGCGCGGTGAAGCCCTCCCGCGAGCCACCCGACCAGCCGCCGCCGTGAACCAAGACGAGCCCCGGCCGCGGCTTCGACCGGCGCACGGGGAGGTGGAGGTCGAGCAGCAGCTCCTCGCCGCCGGCCCGGCCGTAGACCACGCCGAGGCGGCTGGTGCCGCCCGTGCGAGCGCCGGCGGGGAGGAGCCCGGCGGCTTCGAGGGCGGCCCAGGAGGGGTTGGCGATCACGCTGGCGCGCATCGGTGAAGCTCCGACAAACCGTTTCGGGAGCGGAACGCACGCCCCTTCCCTGGTGTTGGAAGGAGGAACGCCGAGCGGCGGCGCATTCCCCGGGAGGAGAGGGAGCAGACGATGCTGCGACGGGCAACGTGTCTTCTGCTGCTGTGGGCCGCCCTGGCCCGCGCCGACACCGCCGACGTCTATCGCACCGGGGCGATCGGCGTGGCCCACCAGCTCAAGCGCCTCACCACCACCGCCCGCGTGCTCCACGTCGCCGCCCACCCCGACGACGAGGACAGCGCCCTGCTGGCCTACCTGGCTCGCGGCGAAGGCGCGCGCGTGGCCTACTACTCGCTCAACCGCGGCGAGGGTGGGCAGAACAGCATCGGCCCGGAGCTCTATGAGCCGCTCGGCGTGATCCGCACCGAGGAGCTGCTCGCCGCCCGCCGGCTCGACGGCGCTGAGCAGTACTTCGGCCTCTGCTTCGACTTCGGCTTCTCCAAGTCGGCCGACGAAGGCAAGCGGCTGTGGGGCGAGGACGCCGCGCTGGGCGACCTGGTGGAGCTGGTCCGCCGGTTCCGGCCGCAGGTGATCATCTCCCGCTTCATCGGTGACGCGAGCGACGGCCACGGGCATCACCGGTTTGCCGGGCTGATCACCCGCCGTGCGTTTCGCGCCGCCGCCGATCCGCAGGCTTTCCCCGAGCAGCTCGCCCGCGGCCTCCAGACGTGGCAGGCGAGCAAGCTCTACCTGCGCGGCCTCGCCGACCGCCCGTGGCCCTGCCGGGTGCCCACCGGCGAGTTCTCGCCGCTGTACGGCCGCACCTATCAGGCACTCGCCTTCGAAGGCCGGAGCTGCCACCGCACGCAGGACATGGGCCGGATCCAGACCAAGGGGCCGGAGGTGTCGGCACTCGATCTGGCCGACAGCGTGGGCGGGCCGTACAAGCCGGCCGACCCGCTCTTCGCCGGGCTGGACACCTCGCTCGCGGCCGCCGTGCCCGACAGCCCGGAGGAGTGGCGCAAGCAGGTGCACGCCGACTTGAAGAAGGCCGCCGAGGAGATCGAGATCGCCACCGCGGTCTACCCCATCGGGCTCTACCCGCGGCAGACCGTGGTCCACCTGGCCCCGGTCGTGCGGCTGCTCCGCCGCGCCGCGGAGACCCTCGACGGGCCGGCCATCGCCTGGAGCCCGGACGTCGCCACCCAACGCCTGGCGGTCCACCAGAAGCTGACCGAGGCGCAGCAGGCGCTGGTCCTGTCTGCCGGGATCGACATCGACGCCCTGGCCGACCGCGAGCTGGCTGCGCCGGGCGACCGGGTGACCGTCTCCGCGCAGGCCTTCTGGCGCCTCACCGCCGAGGTCGACTCCGCACGTTTCCGGCTCGTCGCGCCCGACGGCTGGAGCGTCGAGCCGCTCGACAGCGCGCCGGCGATGGGCAACGGGCGAGCCTCGGCGGCGCAGGGGTTCGCCGTCACCGTGCCCGCCGGCGCCGCGCCATCGCAGCCCTACTGGCTCCGCGAGCCGCGCCAGGGCAACCGCTTCCGCGTGGACGATCCCGCCGTGCGCGGGCTGCCCTTCGCCCCGCCGGCGCTCCAGCTTAATCTGCGCTGCGCTGTGGACGGCGAGCCGCTGTCGGTCACTGTGCCAGTAGAGTACCGCACCTCCGACCCGCGGCGGGGCGAGCGGCGGGCCGAGGTGGAGGTGCTGCCCGCGGTGAGCGCCGCGCTCCAGCCCGACCGGGTGCTCCTCCGCGCGGGGCACGACGAGCGGCTCACGCTCACGGTGGACCTCCACAACCACGCCGCCGGGGGCGTCTCCGGCCGCCTGCTCCTCCGCGGCACCACCGATCTGCCCCTCGGGCCGGCGCACGTGGAGCTGGCCGGCCGCACCGCCGAGACGCTCCAGCTCGAAGCCGAGGTGCCGGCCGGGTGGCGCGACCAGCTCTCCCGCGCGCGCCTGGTGTGGCAGGCCGGCGGCGCCGAACAGCCGCGCTGGACCGTCCACCGCATCGCCTACGAGCACATCCCCGCGCGGCAGTACCTGACGCCCTGCGAGCTGACGGTGAGCCCGCTGAGCGTGACCACGGCCAAGGTCAAGGTGGGCTGCATCCCGGGCCCCACGCCCGAGACCCCCGCGGCGCTCAGGGCGCTCGGGATCGAGCCGGTCATGCTTGACGAGGCCGCGCTCGCCCGCGGGGATGCCAGCGGGCTCGACGTAGTGGTGGTGTGCAACCGGGCCTACGAGACCAACCCCGCGCTGGTGTCTGCCAACCCGCGGCTGCTCGACTGGGTCCGTGGCTGCGGCGTGATGGTGGTCGAGTACCAGAAGTACGCCTTCGTCAACGGCCGGTACGCGCCCTATCCGCTGACCTTCGTCTCGCCCCACGACCGGGTGACCGAAGAGGATGCGGCGGTGACGATGCTCGCGCCGGACCACTCGCTCCTCGCCAAGCCGAACCGGCTCGGCCCGCCGGACTTCGAGGGCTGGGTGCAGGAGCGCGGGCTCTACTTCGCGCACACGTGGGAGCCGCAGTACGCCGCGCTCCTGAGCTGCCACGACACCGGCGAGGAGGATAAGCAGGGCGGGCTGTTGGTGGCGCAGGTGGGCAAGGGCGCGTATGTCTACTGCGCCTACGCGTTGTTCCGGCAGTGGGAGGCGGGCGTGCCGGGGGCGTATCGGATGCTGGCCAACCTGGTGAGCTACGCGGCGACGCGGTGATCTCTCATTTGCCACTCCGGCCCCCTCTCCCCCCGGGAGAGGGCTGGGGTGAGGGCAAGGGGAGCGGATGACCAATGCAGAATGATGAATTCGGGCGTTCTGGTCGCAGGAACCCTCACCCCCACCCTCTCCCGGGGGGAGAGGGGGCCGGATCGGGCTCAACGGCGCTGTAGCTCCAGCCGGAGGAGCATCGGCGACAGGGACGGCAGGCGCAAGCCACCGGGCTTGACCGGTTGTCCGACGACCAGGTCCACCGCCGCGAGGATCGGGCTCTTCGTCTCGAGCCGCACCGTCCGCGCCTCCCGGTTCAGGTTGATCAGATAGGTCAGGTAGCCACCGTCCGTCTTCACCGTCCGCGACTCAACGCCACGCACCGCGCGGCCGTCAGCGGGCCGCACGCGCACCGGGCGATCCACTCCCGCTTCGTCGATCAGGGCGTCGAAGACCGGCTCGGAGACCGCACCATCGGCGGGTTGCATCCGGAACACGCCGGGCAGCCGCAGGTCGGACACATCCCGCGGCCGGCCGTGCTCGTCGAATCCGAAGCATTCACCCACCAGCACCACGGGGTGGCCGGCGGCGGCGTAGCGGCGCACCGCCTCGTAAGTCGCCTCCTCGGCATAGCGCACCTGCGGCACGACGAGCAGCTTGTAGCGCGCCAGCCCGCCCCGCGCGGCTTGGCGCTCGGTGACGAATCGCAGCGGCGTGTCGAGGAAGCAGAGGCCGGTGTAGAGCCGCCGGAGCTGGGTCAGGTAGTCGGAGTGGAGCACGCTCGGCTCGCTGAGAAGTATGGCGACTTGCGCCGGCTGCTGCGGGAACAGGGCCACCTGCGGGGCCAGCCGGCGGAGGTCAAGCGCGGCCCGGGAGGCGCCGTAGAGCGCCGGCGCGCGGCGGAGGAAGCGGTCGCGCAACTCCATCGCGCCCTCGTTGCGGTCCCAGACCCAGATGTTCGCCCCGCACACACCATGCAGGAAGCTCTGCCACAGGGCCGTGTGGAAGTACTCGGCGGGATACTCGCCCGGGCCGCCGGTGGTCCACTCGGAGTCGATGATCGGCTTGTCCGGCGCGAACGACTTGAGCAGGTCGTAGGCCATGACCTGCCCCTCGAAGCCCATCGCGAACTCGCTCCCGGGGTAGAAGAAGTTGCCGTCGCAGCCGACGACGTCGCACACCTCGGCCAGCGCCTCGCGGTCGAGCCCCGAGTCGAAGTAGTCGCCGTACCAAAGCTGGTCGTTGGAGATCTTGATGTGCACCGGCGTGCGCGGGTCCTCCTCGCGCAACACGCCCTTCAACCAGCGGAAGAAGCGGGTGTGGCGCTCCTCGTTGAACCGGCACCAGTCGTAGCGCAGCCCCGGGGTGAGCCGGGTGTCGCGCTGCACCTCGAGGCGCTCGAACCCGGCGAAGTCGGTGCCCCACACGGCGTTCGCCGCGGCGATGGCGCCGTATCGCGCCAGCATAGCCGCGCGAAAGGCCTTCTGCGACTCCGCGCAATAGCACTGGTACGACGGCTCGTTGGCCAGGATGTAGCTTTGCAGCGCGGGCTGCCCGGCGTGCGCGCGGGCCAGCGGGCGGAGCCAGCGCTCGAGGAGTTGTCGCCGCCAGGGGTAGTCGAGACACGTCTCGCCGGGATGGCGGGCCTCCAGCCAGTCGGGCAGGTAGTGCAGGCTGAGGAGGCGGTCGACGGCCAGATGGTTCTCGGCGGCCCTCAGAAGGCGCGGCTCCACCGCTGAGTCGGCCGGAGCCGCCGGGTCCTCGGGCAGCCAGCGCGGGCCGCCCTCCAGCTCCGCGAAGTTGAAGCCGTACTCCCGCAGGATCGGCATGTCCTGTTCCAGCTCGGTCCAGCACAGGGAGCCGATCAGGAAGACGGGCACGCCGCCCGCGCGGAACTGCCCGCCGGCGATGGTCAGCCTGCTCAGGTCCGGCTCGGGCACCGTCCGCCGTGCCTTCGGATCGGCGACGGCCCGACGCAGGTCCGCCATCGCCTCGCGCCCGCGGGCGACCATGAACGCCGCGTTCCCGGCGGCGCGCGCCACGGCGTCGCGCTTGGCCTGGCCCTTCATCTCGATGACCTGCTTCGGACTCCACATCTCGACCTTCGTCTTGGTCAGGTCCTGGTCCACGCAGTAGACGAAGTGGTCGAGCAAGCGGCGGACGGCCAGCTCGTACGGCGCCTGGACGCCCTTCGCCAGCTCGGCCTCGTCCACCGCCACCTGCCGGCCGCCGGCATCGACCAGCCGCGCCACCACCCGGTGCCGCCCGCCGGGCACGCCCGCCAGCGGGCACTCCAGCGACACCCGGCCATCGCCCGCTGTCACCTCAACCGCCCGGGAGCGCTCGGCGAGCGGCTTCCCGGCGCCGACCAGCTCCAGCCGCACGGTCGAGCCGGGCAGCTCGGCCGCCGCCACCCATCGCACCACCGGGCGAATGGTCTCCGACTCCAGCGCCGAGGGGCTCTCGAGCACCAGCCGGCAGGCGGCCCGTGCGCCCGGCCGGAGCTTCGCCGCCAGCGTGCGGCGCTCCAGGTCCTCGGCGCTGCCCTCCACGCACTCCAGGTCATCGAGCCACAGCGCCTCGGTCACGTCT